>JBFZCO010000075.1:0-21542 GCA_041307885.1 Burkholderiales bacterium
TTTGCCTTAGCAAACTCATCTGACATGTTCTTATTGTTGCGAGCTCGTGAATTAGGGGTGCCCCAAGAGCAAATTCCCTTGCTTTGGGCGGCAATCTCATTGATCACCACACTATTTGGTACTCCGCTCTCTGCTTTATCAGATCGTTTTCAGCGCAAACATTTCATTCTGGTTGCTTGGTTGGCTTTTGTCCTCTTTTACGTTGGCATGAGTTTTTCCGGTTTATCGATCGGCATGCTGTTGGCACTTTTTGCAGTGTATGGCCTATTTAAGGCTGCCACAGAGGGTGTTGAGAAGGCTTTGGTGGCAGATTTAGCCAGCAAAGGGATGGCTGGTACTGCTTTTGGGTGGTTTAACTTGGTCTCTGGATTTATGCTCTTGCCGGCATCACTCATATTTGGGTGGTTATATGAATCTTTTAACCCCCAATACGCCTTTTTATTCTCAGGCTCATGTGCAGCCTTAGCCGTTTTCTTATTGGCATTTTGGGTTTTTAGCACCCCTAAAGCACCAAACCCCAGATAGTTGATTTTCTGGGGTGTTTGGGGCGGGAGTAGGTCTACTCGGGGTGGAAATTGTTGCTAGCCATGAAGCTGATGGTGCGTTCAAAGCCTAGAATTCGAATATAGCGCCAAGCGATATCTCGGTATTTGCTATCCAAATAGCCAACAGCTTCTTCTGGATCAGTCTTTTTGGAAATATCAATTTGTTGAATTGCTCGGGCCCAACGTTTTAGTCTTGTTGACATTTTTATCTCCTCCATGGGCATACAACGCATGGAAAACTGGCTGAGATGACAAAAAATACACAATTTTTGAAATAAATTATCTTAATTTGCCCAAATTGACTGTTTTTCCTAGTTTGCAGCCTAATTTAGGATATTTTTTCTAGCTCGGTACGTTCTTTTGCCAGTTTTTTGGCTCTGGCCTTAATGGGCTTAAGATAAACCAGTAAGCAGATAAAGCCAACGGTACCTATAGCGGTCTCTAGAACTGCCATCCAAAAATTAGTCCCAGTCTCCAAAATGCGGACCAAGCCCTCGGTGACATAGAGCAGAACAAGCATGGACGCCCACTGCATCGTGTAGACATTACCTCTCCATACACCTGGGATGGCAAATAGGAGGGGAATTGCCTTCAAAATGAGCCAAGACCCACCAGGTCGCAAGGGGGAAATAAACCATTCCCAGGCAATACACAGAATAAATAAATCTACAAAGGCTGCGGTTGCGATGAGCTGATAGGGATCTTTAGTGCGCCACTCTTTAAACATGATTTGCCTTTACATCAGTTTCAGTGCGGTTTGGGCTAAGCGTTTGCCTTGAGCTTTAGCCAGACGCTGTTCTTCAGCGCTAATCGGTGCACGGCCATCAGCATGGGCTAAGTGGGTTAACCCATAAGGGCTGCCGCCAGTTGTGGTGCTCATTAAGTCTGGCTCACTATACGGAAGACCAACAATCACCATGCCGTGATGTAGTAGTGGAATCATCATGGTCAATAGAGTGCTTTCTTGGCCACCATGTAAGCTGCCGGTGCTGGTAAACACACATGCTGGCTTACCAATTAATGCGCCGTTGAGCCATTCTGAAGAGCTGCCGTCCCAGAAATATTTCATTGGGGCTGCCATATTGCCAAAACGGGTAGGTGAGCCCAAGGCTAAGCCAACACATTCTCTGAGATCAGCATATTCCACATAGGGCGCACCATCGCTGGGAACGGCCGGTTCAGTTGCTTCGCATACGGCAGATATTGCTGGAACAGTGCGCAATCTTGCATTTGCACCAGGAACACTCTCAATGCCTTCGGCGATTAAACGAGCGAGGTCTCTGGTGGCTCCATACCGTGAATAGTACAAAACTAGAATGTCAGCTTGGCTCATGTTCTTCTCTTATCTTTTATGATGTGGGCGATGCAACTCATACGTAATCCTCAATTATGGCTCTCTCTTGCAAAAGAGATATGGGAGCGCAATCGTGGTCAAAACCTCCAGCAGGTTGCTGCCAGCCTAGCATTTACTACCACCTTGGCGCTGGTGCCGATGCTAACAGTCGCATCTATTTTGATAGGTTATCTCCCAAGTGTCATTCGGATTAAAGATGCCTTTCAGGCTTGGCTCTTGGATACCTATATGCCAGGGGGCATAAATGAGCAGGTTTTTGATTACCTAAATCAATTTTCATCTCAAGCTAAGGGCTTAACCCTAGTGGGTCTAATTAGCTTGGTTATTACAACCATCATGACGCTTGCTGTGATTGAAAGTGCCTTCAATCAAATATTTCGAATTACCCAAAAGCGCCCGTTGTTAAAAAAGATCGCAATTTATTCGGCGGCAACCTTTCTGGGGCCTATTTTGCTGGGTATTGGTACCTATTTAAGTGGTCTCTTAATTGGTGCGGCTGAGGGATGGACTGAATCCTTGAGTTTTGGTTTAGGGGTTGTGGCTGCCATCGCGCCTATTTTGTTGGCTTTTTCAGTATTTACAGTTGCTTATAAGTATTTGCCTTACGCAAAAATTTCCTGGAGCGATGCTTTTAGTGGTGCTTTATTTGCTGCCATGTCGTTTGAAATAATGAAATTTGCCTTTGGTTTGTTTTTAACCAATGCCGCATTTTATAAAACGGTCTACGGCGCCTTTGCCATCTTTCCCTTAGCAATCCTCTGGATCTATTTGATTTGGTGGATCACTCTTGCTGGCGCTGTTTTAGTTGCCAATCTTCCCAGCATCCGAAGTGGCGTAGTTAGGGTTATTCGTTACTGAAAGGGATGATTTCTTCCTTGATTCCGTGGGGTCTTGAGGATATATTGTGCTGATGGGTAACCCACTGCTGGAGATATGATGAAAGTTTGCGACATATTGCGGGTGAAAGGCAGTACGCTTTATACAGTAGCTCCTGATACGGCCTTGCAGACTGCCGTTTTGGTCATGAGTGAGCATGATATTGGTTCCTTAGTCGTGATGGAATACGACAAATTGGTGGGAATTCTGACTTTCCGTGAAGTGATTGCGGCTCTAGCAAAACACCATGGCAAATTAGATGATCTCAAGGTACTTTCAGTTATGAATGCTAAACCACTCACATGCAATATGGAAACTGAGATTGATGAAGTGCGTCGCATGATGCTGGTTGAGCATGCACGCTACCTGCCGGTTATTGATCAAAAAATATTGATGGGCGTGATTTCTTTCTATGATGTTGCTAAATCGGTTGTTGAAGCCCAGGATTTTGAAAACACGATGCTTAAAGCTTATATTCGAGATTGGCCAGAAGAGGCAGAAAAAACTGCTCCTTAGTACATAAACGCTTTTTACTGACACTAGCGCTATCACTCTGACAGATGACATAATGTCGGTATGTCAGGAAATACACTAGGCCTTCTATTTACAGTCACCACTTTTGGTGAATCCCATGGTCCCGCAATTGGCGCTATTGTAGATGGCTGCCCTCCGGGAATGTCTTTGTGTGAAGTGGATCTACAGATAGATCTGGATCGACGCAGGCCGGGCACTTCTCGTCATGTGACTCAACGACAGGAAGCTGACAAGGTCGAGATTCTATCTGGCGTCTACGAAGGTAAAACTACTGGTGCACCAATTGGGTTATTGATTCGCAATACCGATCAACGAAGCCAAGATTACGGCAATATTTTGCAAACTTTTAGGCCTGGCCATGCAGATTATGCCTATCACTATAAGTACGGTTTGCGTGACCCCCGCGGTGGAGGTCGATCTTCGGCAAGATTAACTGCGCCTGTTGTGGCGGCAGCAGCAATTGCAAAGAAGTGGTTAAAAGAAAAGTATGGCACGCAGTTTTATGGCTACATGAGCCAGCTCGGTGAGATTGAGATTCCATTTCAGGATGCGGCGCTGATAGCGAGCAATCCTTTTTTTGCTGCGAATGCTGAAATAGTGCCCCAGCTAGAAACTTATATGGATGCATTGCGTAAGGCAGGGGATTCTTGCGGTGCAAAGATTGAGGTGCGCGCTCGTAATGTCCCTGTTGGTTTGGGTGAACCGCTTTTCGATAAACTGGATGCAGATATTGCGCATGCCATGATGGGCATTAATGCTGTGAAGGGCGTGGAAATTGGCGCAGGATTTAAGTCAGTTGCGCAACGTGGAAGTGAGCATGGTGATGAGCTCTATCCAGATGGCTTTGCAACTAATAATGCCGGCGGAACTTTAGGTGGTATTAGTACGGGTCAAGATTTACGTGTCTCTATTGCAATCAAGCCAACCTCTAGTATCTTGAGCCCGAAAGAATCGGTTGATTTAGATGGCAAGCCCATGACTATTCAAACAAAGGGTCGTCATGATCCCTGTGTTGGTATTCGGGCAACTCCAATTGCCGAGGCAATGCTTGCTTTAGTGATAATGGATCACGCTTTGCGTCATCGCGCTCAGTGTGGTGATGTGACGCACAGTATTCCCTCGATTCCAGCAGCTCGCCCTGGTTCTGCATCAGATTAATTTGAGATCGTAAAGTCAGCTAAAAGAAAATGACACCTTCAGTGCGGTGGGCCTTCGGGTCCTTTTTCTTTTTATATTTTGCCTACGTCGGCCTAGTTTCCCCTTTTGCCAGCTTGTTTTTTTTAGATCGAGGATTCAGTGTCATTGAGATTGCTATCTTAATGTCGATGTTACAAATCACACGAATCGTTGGCCCCTTTTCCTGGGGTTGGTTGTCAGACTACCTTTCTGATCGAATTGGCATTATTCGTTTTTGCGCATGTTTAGCCGCGATAGTTTTTCTTTCGATCTTTTTTCTACAGAGTTATATCGCTTTTTTTGTGTGGATGTTTGTACTCCATACCATCTTGAGTAGCCTAATGCCTTTAGGTGAGTCAGCTACAGTGCATGCACTCTTTAAAGACAATTCTTTTGATAAGCGTTATGGACGGCTGCGCTTATGGGGATCGGTTGGCTTTATAGCTATGGTTCTTTTTGCTGGCGAATTGTTTCAGAGCAAAGGGATTGAGCTCTATCCTATTGTTGGTTCCATTGTATTGATTTTCTTGGCTGCCGTTACATTTAAATTACATGAGCCCAAGATGGAGCGCCATAAGATGGTGAAGGGTGAGTTGCTAGTTGTTCTGGTTAATCCTGATGTGCGCTGGTTCTTGCTCTCTGGATTTTTTATGATTTTTGCGCATGCTGCCTTATATGTTTTTTATTCCTTGTATTTAGCAGATCTCGGCTATAACAAATTCCAAATTGGTTTATTTTGGGCGCTAGGTGTTTTTGCCGAAGTGATTTTTTTCTATTTTCAGAGCAAAGTACTCAGTCGATTAGATCCAGAAGTTGTATTACAAATGGCTTTTGGTATTGGCGTAATTCGTTTCGTGTTAATCGCTTTTTTCCCACTCACTTGGGTTTTGATCTTGGCACAGATCATGCACGCTGGCACATTTGCTGCGCATCATAGCGCTGCAACGAAGCTATTACAACGCTGGTTTACAGGCCCACTTCAGGCGCGAGGCCAGGCTTTGATGGCGACGGTTTCGTATGGCTTAGGTGGTACCCTTGGCGGTATCGTTGCTGGTTGGTTATGGGATGCCACTTTGCCACGTAATGTATTTGTGATGTCAGCTTTGGCCTGTGGCTTGGCAGGTATGGCGATTGGAAAATTACGACCGCGCCATCACCTCGCTTGATTACCAAGGCTCTTTCACCATACTGCTCAAATGATTAATTACATTGAGGTGTAATTGGGTCCACCACCACCTTCTGGTGTTATCCAGATAATGTTTTGGCTTGGATCTTTGATATCACACGTTTTGCAATGCACACAATTTTGGGAATTAATCTGTAGTGAAGGTTTACCATCTTTTTCTACATACTCATAAACACCAGCAGGGCAATAACGCTGCTCTGGACCTGCGTAGGTTTTGAGGTTGAGATCCACTGGAACTGATGTATCTTTCAGCGTTAAATGGACTGGTTGATTCTCAGCATGATTGGTGTTGGAAATAAATACCGATGAGAGTCGATCAAAAGTAATTTTGCCATCTGGCCTTGGATAGTCGATAGGCTGATGTTGAGATGCCGGCTCTAAGCATTCATGATCTGCGTGTTTTAAATGCACAGTCCATGGCATATTGCCGCCCAATAGCTTTTGCTCCAAGCCCACCATGATCGTGCCAAGATAAAGCCCTTTAGACATCCAAGCTTTGAAATTGCGCGCTTGATTCAGTTCCGTATAGAGCCAACTGTTTTTAAATGCATTCGGGTAGGCAGCTAGGACATCTGCGGAGCGATTTTCATTGAGGGCCGCAATAGCTGCCTCTGCGGCCAGCATGCCGGTTTTAATTGCAGCATGACTGCCCTTGATGCGCGAAGCATTTAAGAAGCCTGCATCGCAACCAATTAAAGCGCCGCCCGGAAAGACGGTTTGTGGAAGGCTATTTAAGCCACCTGCTGTGAGTGCTCGAGCTCCATAAGCGATACGTTTTCCGCCCTCAAAGGTTTCGCGGATTTTAGGATGCAGCTTATAACGTTGAAATTCTTCAAAAGGGGAGAGATAAGGATTTTTATAAGAAAGACCAACCACCAAACCAACAGCAACTTTGTTATCGCCCAAGTGATACAGGAATGAACCGCCATAGGTGTCACTCTCTAAAGGCCAGCCTGCGGTATGAACTACAAGACCAGGCTTGCTTTTGGAGGGCTCAACTTCCCATAGCTCTTTAATGCCAATGCCATAACTTTGTGGATCGGCATCTTTATCTAATCCAAATTTAGAGATCAGTTGTTTGCCGAGGTGGCCGCGAGAGCCTTCGGCAAAGAGCGTGTACTTCGCTCGCAATTCCATTCCCAATTGAAACTGATCGGTGGGTTGACTTTCTTTATCAAGACCCATGGCTCCAGTGATCACTCCAGAAACAGCGCCTTGTTCGTTATATACAATTTCTGCCGCAGGAAAGCCTGGGAAAATTTCTACGCCAAGATTCTCAGCCTGTTGGCCAAGCCAGCGGGTAACATTCGCTAAGCTGACAATGTAGTTCCCCTCATTCTTAAAGCAATGAGGCAGCATCCAATTAGGTACTTGAAAAGCATTCTCTTTTGTCAGAAACAAAAACTGATCTTGTGTGACCTCTGTATCTAGGGGCGCCCCTAATTCTTTCCAATTGGAGAAGAGTTCAGTTAGCGCTTTGGGGTCCATCACAGCACCAGAGAGAATATGGGCGCCTATCTCAGAACCTTTTTCGAGAACGCAGACACTGATTTCACGACCGGATTCATTGGCCAGTTGTTTTGCTCTGATTGCAGCAGATAAACCAGCTGGCCCACCTCCTACGATGACTAGGTCATAGTCCATCGATTCTCTGGGTCCAAACTGGTCGAGCAATTCCTGGGAATTCATTACATTTCTCCGAGATATCTTAAAAATAGGCTGTCTGCACAATTTTCCGCAATTTTTAGCCGTTTCAGTACATTTTTAGCTTTGATGTACTCCTACAGTTTAGATCTAAGCGGTAAAAGCGAGCGCAACTCCCTAGGGTAGAGGATTTGTGCGCCCAAAGCGTTATGATTACTTTTTTTACCTTTTTGGCAATATTAGGACGAATGTATGAATAAAACTTACCCATCAGCAGTAGATGCTCTAAAAGATATCTTGAAGGATGGACAGAAGATCGCAGTTGGCGGTTTTGGTCTTTGTGGAATTCCGGAGGCATTGATTCAGGCGGTTAAAGATTTGGGAGCTCAAAACTTAACAGCGATTGCTAATAATGCTGGTGTTGATGGTTTTGGATTGGGTCTTTTATTGAACTCGCGCCAAGTAAAAAGAATGGTTGCTTCTTATGTTGGGGAAAATAAAGAATTCGAGCGTCAATTTTTAGCGGGAGAGTTGGAGCTCGAATTTACGCCGCAAGGCACCTTGGCTGAAAAATTACGCGCTGGCGGTTGCGGTATTCCGGCTTTCTATACTAAGACGGGTGTTGGTACATTGGTTGCTGAAGGTAAAGAAGAAAAAGAATTTGATGGTGAGAAATATATTATGGAGCGAGCCATCGTCTCAGATATTTCTCTGGTCAAGGCATGGAAAGCCGATAAGTCTGGAAATTTAATTTATCGCTATACCGCACGTAACTTCAATCCAGTCGTTGCGATGGCTGGCAAGATTACTGTTGCAGAAGTGGAGGAAATTGTTGAGAACGGCGAACTAGATCCAGATGAGATTCATACGCCTGGTATTTATGTCCATCGCCTAGTGCTCAACACCACGCCTGAGAAGCGAATCGAGCAACGCACCTTATCAGCCGCTTAATTTTTACTCGTTAACGGTTTACAGAACAGAATATTTAGGAAAATCGATATGCCTTGGAATAGAGATGAAATGGCAGCGCGTGCTGCTAAAGAATTAAAAGATGGTTATTACGTTAACCTCGGTATTGGTATGCCAACCTTGGTTGCCAACCATGTACCTAAAGGAATGGAAGTGTGGCTCCAATCGGAAAATGGGCTGCTAGGCATTGGTCCATTTCCAACTGAAAAAACGATTGATGCCGATTTAATTAATGCTGGCAAGCAGACTATTACGACTTTACCCGGATCTTCTATCTTTTCATCTGCAGATTCTTTTGGAATGATCCGTGGCGGAAAAATTAACATCGCTATTTTGGGTGCAATGCAAGTGAGTGAGCATGGTGATTTAGCAAACTGGATGATTCCTGGCAAGATGGTCAAAGGGATGGGTGGTGCTATGGATCTGGTTGCGGGCGTAAAACATGTTGTAGTCCTCATGGAGCATGTTGCTAAAAAGAAAGATGGCACAGAAGAGCTTAAGATTTTGCCTAAGTGCACATTGCCATTAACCGGTGTAGGTGTAATCAGCCAGATCATTACCGATCTTTGTGTTTTAGATATCACCCCTAAGGGATTGAAGTTAGTTGAATTGGCTCCTGGCGTCACCAAGGAAGAAGTGATTGCTAAAACTGGTGCCCCTGTTGATACAACGGGTTTTTAACCCTTTTAGTGAGATAGTGAAATAATGGGGTCAAGATGACCCCATTACTTTTTCTAAAGAACTTCTTATGAGTGTCGACGATATCTCATTACATGCGCATAAGCGAGGTGATGCGAAACACGCTCATCGCAAAGAGGTCTCGAATCAAAATTTGCTATTGATTGCATTAGTGCTCACGCTAGGCTTTGCTGGGGTAGAGGCTACGGCAGCCTATTTTGCTGGTTCTTTAGCCTTGTTTTCAGATGCCGGCCATATGGTGACTGATTCTGCTGCACTCGGTTTAGCGCTACTGGCCCAAATCATTGCGAGACGTCCTCCATCAGCAAAACATTCTTTTGGGTTTGGTCGTGCGGAGGCACTTGCTGCATTTGTTAACGGCATTGTGATGCTTGGACTGGTAGCTTGGATCATTGTCGAAGCGATAACACGCTTTTCAGTGCCTCATCAAGTCGATGGTCTGACAGTCACAATAGTTGCAGCGGTTGGCTTGGTAATGAATATCGTTGTTGCATGGGTCCTCTCACATGATAAAAAGAGTGTTAACACACGTGCAGCATTAGTTCATGTGATGGGCGATCTCTTGGGATCAGTGGGTGCTCTTCTTGCAGGTCTCATTATTCAATTTACTGGCTGGATGCCTGCTGACGCGCTGCTTTCCATTCTCGTCTCTTTACTCATTCTGAAATCTACGTTTTCTATACTTCGTGAGTCCTATCATTTTTTAATGGAAGGTGTTCCACTGCGTATTGATTATCTTCAGGTCGGTAGTGATCTGAAAAAGGTACCCGGTGTTTTAGAAGTTCACGATCTGCATGTGTGGGAGATGACGCCAAGCTTTCCAGCATTGATCGGTCATATTGAGATTGATCGTATGAGCGATTGGCCAAGAATCATGGAGCGTATAAATACAATGCTGCTAGACAAACATGGCATTGATCACGTCACCTTGCAGCCTGAAGAGGTCAGTGATGCTGATGAGCATGCTCATGATGAATTTTTAAATGACAAAGTAAATGCAGTAAATGATCATCAGGTTTGCTATCAAGGCGACACCTTTTATGTGACTTGTACGAGTCCTGATGGCCCGCATCGTATGGCTTATCACGCCTGGGGAAACCCCAGCAACCCAAGAGTACTTGTTTGTGTTCATGGATTAACTAGGCGCGGGAGCGATTTCAAAACACTTGCGCAAGCGATGTGTGATGAATATTACGTAGTGTGCCCTGACATTGTTGGTCGGGGCGATTCAGATTGGCTCAAGAATCCCATGCTTTATGCAGTACCCCAGTATGTTGCAGATATGGCCTGCCTTATCAAGCAACTTGGAGTTGCTCAAGTAGATTGGTTTGGTACCTCGATGGGCGGTTTAATTGGCATGGTCTATGCATCTATGCCCAATAATCCGATAAAACGGATGCTCTTAAATGATATTGGTCCAAGGATTGAACCTGAGGCAATTAAGCGTTTAGGCTCATATGTGGGCCAACCTTTTGCTTTTTCAGAGCGTGCAGATGCGCTTCAAAGACTTAATGAGATTTGCGCCTCCTTTGGTTCTCACACACTACAGGAATGGGAAATTTATAACGGACCTATGTTGGCTCAAAAAAATGGGGTGTGGGGTATGCATTACGACCCAGATATTTCTATTCCATTTGCTTCTGTCAATCCCATCATGGCAAAAGCAGGCGAGATGGCAATGTGGCATGCTTTTAAGCAGATTCGTATACCTATGTTAGTAGTGCGTGGTGGAGATTCTGATTTACTGTCCGCTCAAACGGTTGCCGAAATGTGTAAGCTCAATCCTCATATTCGGGGTATTGAAATTCCTGGAGTAGGGCATGCGCCTGCTTTTGTAAAAGCAGAGCAAATCGCTTTAGCAAAAGAGTTCTTTGATTAAGGGCTTCACGCATTCATGTCAAATACTAAGAATGCAATTGAGGGGTTGACTGAAGTTGATGGCTGGTATGGAGAGCCAGTTGACAATCATGCCACTGGCGTATTCAATTTCCTGAAGGTATTGCATTTAGATGAAGCCACACTGATTGCTGCAAATCATATCGGTCACACGCACAGTCGAGAATCATTAATTAAATTGCTGGGTGACGAGCCAGCAAAATTATTAATAGGTTACCGAGGTCTTCGGCAGGCTCAAGCTAAATTGGTTCGCAATGATGGCGGACTAAGTATTTCCGGTCAAGAAGAGATGCTCAGGAAGATGTTGTTGGCTTTTGGTGATGATCTGCGTGTGGTACTAATCTATCTAGCTTCTCGTTTGCAAACCTTGCGCTGGATAACTCAAGAAAAAATAGCGATGCCCAAAGCATGGGCGCAAGAGATTCTCAACATTGATGCTAGCTTAGCAAATCGCCTAGGCATTTGGCAGATGAAATGGGAGATGGAAGATCTTGCTTTTCGTGTTTTGTCTCCTGAAACCTATCGCGAAATTGCTAAGATGCTTGATGGCAAGCGGGTTGAGCGAGAATCCTTCATCGAATATATTGTGTCGCGACTTCAAAAAGAATTAAATTCAGCCCACATCAATGGAGAGGTGCAGGGTCGCCCGAAACATATTTACAGTATCTGGAAAAAAATGCAGGGCAAGTCACTTGACTTTGCTAATCTGTACGATGTTCGAGCTTTCAGAGTACTGGTTGATGATGTGAAATCTTGTTATGCAATTTTGGGTTTAGTACACAACATATGGCAGCCGGTGCCGCGTGAATTCGATGACTACATCGCACGCCCCAAACTGAATGGCTATCAATCTTTGCATACTGTAGTGATGGATGAGCACGGTACTGCATTTGAGATTCAGGTTCGTACTCATGAGATGCATCAACAAGCAGAATATGGTTTGGCTGCTCATTGGCGCTATAAAGAGGGTGCTTATGCTGGGATGGCAACGCCACCCAAGAATAATCCCGCCCATCAAACGGGTACTCACAGTGCGGCAGTAGCCTATGAGCGCCAAATAGCGTGGGCTAGGCAGTTAATTTCTTGGAAAGAGGATGCTTGGGAGCAACTTAAGCATCATGAAATTGATGATCATATTTATGTCCTCACACCTTTAGGCAAGGTGCTTTCGCTTGAAAAAGGCTCCACACCAATTGACTTTGCTTATGCAGTCCATACGGATTTAGGGCATCGTTGTCGGGGTGCGAGAGTTGATGGCGCAATGGTGCCTTTGGATAAGCCCTTGCAAAATGGCCAAACTATCGAAATTATTGCGGTCAAACATGGCGGCCCATCACGAGACTGGATTAGCCCTGGCCGAAATTACCTGCGGTCAACGCGTGCTCGTACCAGAGTGCGGACTTGGTTTAATGCCTTGGATGATGAAGAGGCTGGCACCAAGGCGCCTGAACCAAAGATAGAACAAAGGAGCGAAGTAAAAGCTCCCAGTCCAGAGATTATTCTCAGACAGAGTGCTCGTAAACAAGGTCAGGCAGGTGATGTCTTAGTGGTTGGCGTAGATTCTTTGCTGACCCAGTTAGCCCGTTGTTGTAGACCTGTTCCGCCAGATGCAATTGCTGGGTTTGTTACTCAAGGACGAGGCGTTTCAATTCATCGACGTTCCTGTAAAACTTTTAGGGGTTTATTGGATAGGGCACCAGAGCGGGTGATTCAGACTGCATGGAATGAGTCTGGACTAGAGATTTCTGTAGGTAATGACACAAAGCGCGTGTTTCCTGCTGATTTGGCCGTAACAGGATTGGACCGTCCAGAGTTGATGCGCGAGTTATTTGAAATTCTGACAAGGCAAGGTGTTCATGTGATTGATCTGCGTAAGTCCGTTAAGAAAGGGCTAGCACAGATACTCCTAACCATTGAAATTAAAGACTCAGAGGGCCTACGGGTAGTGCAAAACAGTCTGGAAGAAGTCAAAGGCGTAACGCAGGTACGCCGCCGGTGATAAACTCTATGTCTATATAGGCTCGTAGCTCAGCTGGTTAGAGCACCACCTTGACATGGTGGGGGTCGTTGGTTCGAGTCCAATCGAGCCTACCAACGAATAAAGACCCAAAAGTGCGCGGTTGCCGAAAAGCTGCCGCGCTTTCTTTTTGGTTGATGTAATGAGGTAAATCAGTCAATTGACTGAAATTTAATGAGATGGAGCAGACATGCCTGTAGTTACTCTACCCGATGGATCAAAACGAGAGTTTGATGCTCCCGTGCGCGTGATTGATGTTGCGCAAAGCATTGGTAGTGGTCTTGCCAAGGCTGCGCTGGGCGGTATTGTTGATGGCAAGATGGTTGATGCAGGTTTTGTGATTGATCAAGATAGTCAGCTCGCCATCATTACAGACAAAAGTCCTGAGGCTCTTGAAATTGTTCGTCATTCCACAGCTCACTTACTTGCTTATGCAGTTAAAGAGTTGTTTCCCCAAGCGCAAGTGACGATTGGCCCCGTAATTGAAAACGGCTTTTATTACGATTTTTCTTTCAATCGCCCGTTTACTCCAGAAGACTTAGTAGCGCTTGAGAAAAAAATGACCGAGCTCGCTAAGAAAGATGAGCCAGTTATACGGACAGTCATGCCGCGTGATGAGGCAGTGAAATTTTTCAAGGATCAAGGCGAGCACTATAAAGCTGAAATTATTGCCAGCATCCCCCAGGGTGAGGATGTCTCTTTATATGCCGAAGGTAAGTTCACGGATTTATGTCGAGGCCCGCATGTTCCATCTACTGGAAAACTGAAGGTTTTCAAGCTGATGAAGCTTGCTGGCGCTTATTGGCGTGGTGATAGTAAAAATGAAATGCTCCAGCGTATCTACGGTACGGCTTGGTTGAAAAAAGAAGATCAAGATGCTTACCTCACCATGCTTGAAGAGGCTGAGAAGCGTGATCATCGTCGTTTAGGTAAATTACTCGATCTATTTCACTTCCAAGAAGAAGCCCCTGGCTTAATCTTCTGGCATCCAAAAGGCTGGTCCATTTGGCAAGAGGTCGAACAATATATGCGTCGCGTCTATCAGCGCGAAGGCTACCAAGAAGTAAAGGCCCCCCAAATTTTAGATCGTGGGCTGTGGGAAAAATCTGGCCACTGGGATAACTACAAAGAAAACATGTTTACGACCGAGTCAGAGAATCGTGCTTATGCATTAAAGCCGATGAACTGCCCAGGCCATGTTCAGATCTTTAACTCAGGCTTACATAGTTATCGTGAATTGCCACTTCGCTATGGTGAATTTGGACAATGTCACCGTAATGAGCCATCTGGCGCCCTGCATGGTTTGATGCGTGTGCGTGGCTTTACTCAGGATGATGGCCATATTTTCTGTACAGAAAACCAGATTCAATCTGAAGTTGCGGCTTTTGATAAGGCGGTTCGTGAGGTCTACAAAGATTTTGGCTTTACTGAGGTTGCTGTGAAGTTGGCACTGCGCCCAGCTAAGCGCGTTGGTGATGATGCGATTTGGGATAAAGCCGAGGCTGCCTTACGTGGCGCCTTGACCACCTCAGGCCAAGAATGGGAAGAATTGCCAGGCGAGGGCGCTTTTTATGGTCCAAAGATCGAATATCACCTAAAAGACTCGATTGGGCGTACCTGGCAGTGCGGTACGATTCAGGTGGATTTCTCTATGCCAGCCCGTTTGGGAGCTGAATACGTCACAGAGGAGAACACCCGTAAGACTCCAGTCATGCTCCATAGGGCAATTGTGGGTTCCTTGGAGCGTTTTATTGGTATTTTGATCGAAAATCACGCTGGAAATATGCCAGTTTGGCTCGCTCCAACCCAGGCGGTAGTCCTCAATATATCCGGAAATTCTGCTGCATATGCACAACAAGTCCAGCAATCTCTGAAAAAACAAGGGTTTAGGGTCGAATCAGATTTGCGGAATGAGAAAATTACATATAAAATACGCGAGCACGCATTACAGAAGATCCCTTTTTTGCTAGTTGTTGGTGATAAAGAGGCTGAAAGTAATTCGGTGGCCGTTCGTGCCCGTGGCGGAGTGGATTTAGGTGTAATGCCTCTTGATACCTTCGTTGCCCGACTCCAGCAGGATATTTCCCAGAAAGTCGGACCCGAGCCTAGCTAGGGGTGGAATGGTTTTGATTGTTTTTTTAAAGGAATTAAGAAGATCGCTACTGATAAATCGCAGCGCATAAATCGGGAAATTACTGCTCCTGAAGTGCGTCTGATTGGAATTGATGGTGAACCCATCGGCGTAGTTAAGTTGAGTGAAGCTCTGGCATTAGCAGAAGAGAAAGAAACCGATTTGGTGGAAATT
This sequence comes from Burkholderiales bacterium, assembly GCA_041307885.1. Lineage (GTDB taxonomy): Bacteria > Pseudomonadota > Gammaproteobacteria > Burkholderiales > Burkholderiaceae > Polynucleobacter. The sequence continues at coordinate 15,202 of JBFZCO010000075.1, forward strand.
GCTCCTACGGCTGTGCCACCTGTAGTCCGAATCATGGACTTCGGTAAATTCAAGTACCAAGAAGCCAAACGTTTGCATGAAGCTAAGCTCAAGCAAAAAGTGATTCAGGTGAAGGAGGTGAAATTTCGCCCCGGCACGGATGACGGTGACTATGGTGTGAAGTTACGCAATCTAATCCGCTTTTTAGAAGATGGCGATAAGACAAAGATTACGCTGCGGTTTCGGGGTCGAGAAATGGCTCACCAAGAAATCGGAGTCAGAATGTTGGAGCGCTTGAAGTTGGACTTGCAAGAGCATGGTCAAGTCGAGCAGTTTCCTAAAATGGAAGGTCGCCAGATGGTGATGGTACTGGCCCCCATTCGTAAGGCTAAGTAACAAACCTATTCGTAGGAGTTGGTTTGTTGTTTAAGTTGGGAGGCACTGAAAAGTGCTGGTTTTTTGAAGTGCTTCTGGGTACAGGAAGAGTAACCGTCGGTTGCCACCTATGTAGCACAAGTAATTGAAGGGGTGCTTTATGCCCAAGATGAAGAGCAAGAGTAGCGCTAAAAAGCGCTTCACGGTTCGCGCAGGCGGAACGATCAAACGAGGTCAGGCTTTCAAACGCCATATCCTCACTAAGAAAACCACTAAGAACAAGCGTCATTTGCGTGGTTCCACTGAAGTTGCGAAGGCAGACGTTAAGTCAATTCGCTCGATGCTTCCTTACGCTTAACCTCAGACTAGATTAGGAGAATTCAATGCCAAGAGTCAAACGTGGGGTTACAGCAAGAGCCCGTCATAAAAAAATCACCGATGCCGCAACTGGCTATCGTGGACGTCGTAAAAATGTATTTCGTATTGCTAAGCAAGCAGTTATGCGTGCTGGCCAATACGCATATCGTGACCGTCGTAATAAGAAACGGGTATTCCGTGCTTTGTGGATTGCCCGTATTAATGCGGCAGTTCGTGAGCATGACATGACCTATAGCGTTTTCATGAATGGTATGAAGAAAGCTGCGATCGAGCTCGACCGCAAAGTGCTTTCTGATATGGCCATTGCTGACAAAGCGGCTTTTGCTGCCTTGGTTACTCGGATTAAGTCCGTAGTAAGCGCTGCAGCTTAATTCTTAGTTCATTTAAAACTAAGCTGCAATGGTTTCTCTCGACCAAATTGTCGAGGATGCTAAACGTGATTTCCTCGGAGCTGCCGATGCGGCAGCTCTAGAGGACGCGAAAGCCAAGTATCTCGGTAAGTCAGGTGTTCTCACTGAGCGCTTAAAAGCGCTTGGAGCAATGACGCCTGATGAGCGCAAGAGTGCTGGCGCCCAAATAAATCAAATCAAAACCCAAGTGGAGACTGCACTCCAAGAGCGTCGCCAAGCTTTAACAGATGCCGTGCTCATGCAGCGTCTTGCGGCTGAATCTATTGACGTATCAATGCCCGGTCGCGGCCAGGTAGTTGGTAGTTTGCATCCAGTGATGCGAACCTGGGAGCGCGTTGAAGAAATCTTTCGCTCAATTGGTTTTGATGTTGCTGATGGCCCTGAAATTGAAACGGATTGGTTTAATTTCTCAGCCTTAAATAGCCCTGAAAATCATCCTGCACGCTCAATGCAGGATACTTTTTATATTGATGGCAAAGATGCCAATGGGAAGCCGTTGTTGTTGCGTACCCATACCAGCCCTATTCAGGTACGTTATGCAAGTGAGCATGTTAAAAAATATGCCCATGCAGATGTTATGCCGCCGATCAAAGTGATCGCTCCTGGTAGAACCTACCGCGTGGATAGTGATGCAACACATTCGCCAATGTTTCATCAGGTCGAAGGTTTGTGGATTGCGCAGAGTGTTTCATTTGCAGATCTCAAGGGTGTGTATACGGATTTCTTAAGAACTTTCTTTGAGACGAATGAATTGCAGGTTCGTTTTCGCCCCTCGTATTTCCCATTCACGGAGCCTTCCGCTGAGATTGACATGGCCTTTGGTAGCGGTAAGTTAGCTGGTCGATGGCTTGAGATTTCCGGAGCTGGTCAAGTGCATCCAAATGTATTGCGTAATATGGGCATAGACCCGGAGCGTTATACCGGCTTTGCTTTTGGTTCTGGCCTAGAGCGTCTAACGATGCTACGTTACGGGGTAGATGATTTAAGGCTTTTCTTTGAGAATGATCTTCGTTTCTTGGCGCAATTCCCAGCTTAATTAGCTAACCCTCTAATAACTAGATAGCGCATATGCAATTTTCCGAATCTTGGTTACGCCAGTATGTAAATCCATCACTTGATAGTGATGCATTAGGTCATGCAATGACAATGGCCGGTTTAGAAGTTGAAGAGCAGCATTCAGTTGCACCCCCTTTTACCAAGATTGTGGTTGCCCAAATATTGGCAGCTGAGCAGCATCCCGATGCAGATCGCTTACGTGTATGTAAGGTAGATGCTGGCACGGGCCAAGAGTTGCAAATTGTTTGTGGTGCACCAAATGCTCGTGTTGGCATTAAGATTCCTTGTGCTTTAGTAGGCGCCGAGTTGCCTCCAGTGGAAGCAGGCGGCAAGCCTTTCATGATTAAAGTGGGTAAGTTGCGCGGTATCGAGAGCCAAGGTATGTTGTGCTCCGGTCGCGAGCTTGGCCTGGGTGATGACCATGAAGGCATTCTTGAGTTGCCTGAGGATGCGCCAGTTGGTGAAGATATCCGCGCATACCTTAGCTTGGATGATCAGATCTTTGTCATCAAATTAACACCCAATAAAGCAGACTGTTTATCTTTAATAGGTATGGCGCGTGAAGTATCTGCCATTACTGGCGCCGCTTTATGTCCTACAAAGTGGACCCCAGTTGATGTCACTACTGCCGATAAACTTAAAGTAAACATTGAAAATACCGATCTTTGTGGCCGCTTTGCTGGTCGAGTGATTCGTGGCGTCAATCCTCAAGCAAAGACTCCTGATTGGATTATTCAGCGTCTTTGTAATGCTGGCCAAAGAAGTATTTCTGCTTTGGTTGATTTATCCAATTACGTGATGTTAGAGATGGGGCAGCCCACTCATGTTTTTGATATCGATCAATTATCTGGAGACTTATCAGTGCGCTGGGCAAAGTCCGGTGAAACGCTTGAGTTACTCAATGGTCAAACGGTTACCTTGGTGGGCCCTGACTCATCGGGTAAGACTGTAGAGGCTGGTGTGGTTGCCGATCAAAAGGGGCCAGTTGCATTAGCTGGAATCATGGGTGGCAATCACTGCGCTGTATCGGATGACACCAAGAATATCTATGTTGAGGCTGCTTACTGGCAACCATCTGCAATTCAGGGACGTGCTCGCCGCTTTAATTTCAGCACAGATGCTGCACATCGTTTTGAGCGTGGAGTTGATCCGCAAAACACTGTAAATTGCTTAGAGTATTTAACTTCTTTAATTGTCAAAGTGTGCGGCGGTGAAGTTGGCCCGATTGACGATCAAGTATTGGCTGTTCCGGAGCGCAAGCCCGTAAGTATGCGTTTAGCACGCGCTATCAAGGTCATTGGTATTCCCTTGACAAACGAGATTGTTGCGGATGTCTTTAAGCGACTTGGCTTTGAATTTAAGCTTGAAACAAACGATGTTTTTGTGGTGACGCCACCAAGTTATCGTTTCGATATTGAAATTGAAGAAGATCTGATTGAAGAAGTCGCCCGTATGTACGGCTTTGAAAATATCCCCGATGTGCCGCCTATTGCCACCCTGAAGATGAGTGCTAAGGCTGAAGCGAAGCGGGGCGTTCATTTATTGCGTCAACGTTTAGCCATGCAGGGCTATCAAGAGGCTGTAAATTTTGGCTTTACGGACTTAGAAAGTGAGCAGCGCTTAACGGGAGCTACGGAAAAAGATGTGATTTTGGTAGTTAATCCAATTGCTAGCCAATTTGGCGTGATGCGCAGCAACTTATGGGGCGGACTACTGGCTAACCTTAAGTCTAACTTGAATCGTGGTGCAGGTCGCGCTCGTTTATTTGAGGCTGGACGGGTATTTAAGCGTGATGCAAATATTTTGGAAGAATCTGGCAAGGTAGCAGGTTTTTATCAGCCTCAACACCTTGGTGGGTTAGCTTATGGCTCCTTTGTTCCCGAGCAGTGGGCAAGCGACTCACGTGCTGTGGACTTTTTTGATGTCAAAGGTGACCTAGAGCGAGTGCTTGATCCAATGCATTTCACAACAGAGGCAGGAATTCATCCCGCATTACACCCAGGCCGCAGCGCAAAAATTCAACTGACGACTGCTGCGGGTAAGTTAGACATCGGTTGGATCGGAGAATTACATCCAGCGCTACAGCAATCTTATGAGTTGCCACAAGCACCAGTTCTTTTTGAATTAGATCTAGAGGCCATTCGGAATATTGGCATCCCTCAGCCAGAAGAGTTGAGCAAGTTTCCTGCAGTGCAGCGAGATTTGGCGCTTGTAGTTAAACAAAATGTATCGGCGCAGTCATTAATTGATGCGATGACATCTTGTAAACAAGCTTTTGTGCGGCGCATTGAACTTTTTGATGAATTCAAGCCAAAATCTGGATCAAGCAGTATGGCTGATGATGAAAAGAGCTTAGCATTCCGTGTTACTTTACTTAATCCAGTGGAAACCTTGCAGGACGCGCAAATTGAGGCAGTTATGGCAGTCTTAGTGAAGTCCCTTGAGAAAAATTGCGCGGCTCGACTGCGCTAGGTTTAGTATTGAACGTAGAATAAAAAAATGAGAGTGCTTTTAACTCTAGATGAATAGCAATAGAAACAATATAAGCAACAGCAAAAGAGAGTGCCGCAATGAATAACCCAGCTAACAACGATACTGTTACCAAAAATGAATTGTCAGAAGCACTCTTTGATCAGGTAGGGCTCAATAAGCGTGAAGCAAAAGATATGATTGATGCGTTTTTTGATCGTATTGGCCAATCTTTGGAGGCTGGGGTAGAAGTAAAAATTTCTGGCTTTGGAAATTTTCAGTTACGTAATAAATCAGCACGCCCAGGGCGCAATCCTAAAACAGGCCAAATGATTCCGATTGCCGCACGCCGCGTGGTTACTTTTCACGCAAGTCAAAAACTCAAAGACGTAGTTGAGTCACATGCTCGAGAAAACAGTATTTGATGTCGGGTCGACGCTGCCAAGTTCGCAGCTTCCACCCATACCGGCTAAACGTTATTTCACCATTGGAGAGGTAGCTGATCTTTGTGGTGTTCGTTCCCATGTGCTGCGTTATTGGGAGCAGGAGTTTTCACAACTGAGTCCTCAAAAGCGACGTGGCAACCGTCGCTACTATCAACATCATGAAGTTGTTCTTATTCGCAAGATCAGATCACTGCTGTATGAAGAGGGTTTTACCATTAGTGGTGCTCGCAACCGTCTTGATGAGGCGCGTGGTGAATTGCGTTTGCGTGATGAATTACAAGCCGTTCTACAAATTCTATCTAAATAGTTGCTGATACAATTTTGTCTCTCGTCGGGGCGTAGCGCAGCCTGGTAGCGTACATGCATGGGGTGCATGTGGTCGGAGGTTCAAATCCTCTCGCCCCGACCATTAACTTTCTTATCTTTCTCCTGTAATACCAATGGATATGACTACGACTCAAAGCATGACGACTTATTTTGGCCTCACAATCCCTTTCCTTGCCCACCTTGGTGTGGTGCCAGAATTTGCTGAGGGAGGAAAGTCTCGTATTAGTTTGGAGATTAAGCCCGAATTTGAGAATAGTTTCCACATAGCCCACGGCGGAGTAGTGATGACTTTGCTTGATTTTGCGATGGGAGCTGCGGCAAGAAGTACTACTAATCAGCCCTTGGGCGCTATGACGATCGATATGAGCGTGAGTTTTTTACGCCCCAGTGTCGGCAAAATTACTGTTGAGGGTAGCGTTCTGAAATCTGGGAAAACCATCAATTACTGCGAAGCTGTTGTTTTAAACGATCTCGGAGAGATTACAGCTAAAGCAAGTGGCACCTTTATGTTGAGAAGGTAGGGGTCAATATATTTAATTGAATATATTATTTATAATGGTTATCTAATATTAATCATCTTTGAATCAATAAAACCCTTTAAATAATGCTTATTTAAAGAATATATCAATATTAAAATTGCTCGTATATAATCATTCTTTGAGATAATTAAATTAAGTTATTTCTAAACTGATATTCGGAGAAATTAATACATGTCTTCTTATAAAGAGCTTTTAGCTCAGCGTGAACAGTTAGACAAGCAGATCAAAGAAGCAATTCAACGTGAAAAAGCGGATGGGATTGCCAAGGCTAAGCTCATCATTGAGCAATATCACTTAAGCGCATCTGATCTATTTGCCCGCAAGTCTGGCTCTAAAAGTCTTGGAGGCAAGGTTGCTCCTAA
>JBFZCO010000076.1:0-11189 GCA_041307885.1 Burkholderiales bacterium
AGAATAAATGGCAAGATTTTCAATAAGTAGGCTACTCAAAAAGTGAGCTTGTTTGAGTCAACATCTCTTGGCGTATCGATATCTAATACAAATGCCCGGTTATCAGTCTGCATCAATCGAATCTTGGCTGGATAAAGATCCATATAAGCGCGGCAATTCATTTCTGGAATAGCTAGTATTTCTTCGATGACTTTTCTAGAAAAAAGTACTGGGTTACCACGCTGTCCATTAAATACCGGCAATATAACCTCCTCACCTTGTTGCCTCTGAGAAAACGCATCTAGCAATTCGCGAATTTCACCAACTCCAATCTCTGGCTGATCAGATAAGGCAATCAATAAAACATCAAATTCACTTTTGAGCGTCTCAAGACCCAAACGTACTGATGAGGCTAGTCCATTTTCGGGTGCAAGATTTCGGCATACTCTCATAGAACTGAGTCGACCTACATTCAATCTTTGAAACTCAGCTTCGATGATATCCGCATGATAACCAGTAATAACGAGGAATTCGATTGGAGAAAGAGGTTGGATGGAAGTAACAAAACTTTCCAAAAGTGTCTTTCCATCCTTTTTTAATAATGCCTTTGGATGAGAACCTAAACGACTTCCCTCACCTGCTGCGAGCATTAAAACGGCCACACGATATTGCGGAGCCTGAGAGTATGATCTAGAAGTTTTCATTAAAATAATAATAATTGAACAGGCATCTTAGGTTAAAAATGCACAGCACTGATTTGAGCGTATTAAATACTGCCATTGCTTGGCTCACAGCAAATCATCGCGTTGCAATTGTGACAGTAACGAAAACATGGGGTTCATCACCAAGGCCTATAGGCTCATGGCTAGCTATTCGGGATGATGGACAGGTCATGGGTTCCGTATCAGGTGGATGCGTTGAGGATGATCTCATTCGCCGAGTGCAAGACGAGATTTTTAGCAAAGATTTACCTGAAACGGTGATCTATGGCGTGAGCCAAGATGAAGCAGCACGCTTTGGCCTGCCTTGTGGAGGCACCCTAAAGTTACTGGTAGAGCCAAAACCAGAACTAGCTGTTTTAAAACAGATACTTCAGTTAAGTTCAAACCATCACATAGTTCGCAGAACCTTAGACCTCAGTAATGGTCTATCGCAAATAGAAAAAACCAACAATGAGGATGTTTTTTTCTGCGATGACAGATTCATGAAAACTACCTATGGCCCACGATGGCGTATGGTAATCATCGGCGCAGGGCATTTATCAATATGCACTGCTGAACTGGCTTTAGCGGCTGACTTTGAGGTCATCATTATCGACCCACGAGCTGAATATGTTGAAGGCGTCCAAAATCACCAGATTCGATTATTCAAAGGCATGCCTGATGACATACTACAAGAATTGAATGTGGATTCTCATACTGCAGTAGTTGCATTAAGTCATGACCCTAAATTAGATGATATGGCTCTCATGGAGGCCTTAAAGTCACCGGCATTTTATGTAGGCGCTTTGGGTAGCAGGCTCAATACAAAAAAACGTAAAGAACGACTATTACAACTCGATGTCAGCAAAGAAGAGGCGGATCGTCTCTATGGCCCCATTGGGCTCTATATAGGGGCTCAGACCCCGCCTGAAATTGCGATATCCATCCTAGCAGAAATCATCTCACTAAAGTACGGCATCACACCCCCACCAAAAGAGTAAGGGCGTTACGTATTTCATTACCGTTTTATAAACAAAGCATGTAGAGCAACTCATGTAATGACCTTTTTCAATTACATGGTGAATGGAATACTAATTGTTGCAATGGCCGCATAGCCTTCGACTCGATTACGTGCCCAATATTCTTTATAAGCACGTACGTTGATATAGGCTTGCTTCTTTTTAATATCAAATAGATAGCCGATTTGAGGGCCTACTGCAGCAACTTGAGACTTAAAAGGCCCAATTCTATTGCCACTTCCAGAATCGGGAGTAAGCTGGTAATAAACATATCCTGCAATTCCAAGCTGCCAGTTTGCTGATAAAAATTGCGAAACAGACCAATCTAAGTGCGAATCTATCCCGCTTTGATAATTCGTTTGGTTATTCATCCAATTGTAGGTTGCGCCCAATACCCCAGAAAATTCACGGCCCGTAGTGGTATTTAAATAGGTGTATCCGCCACCTACATCAATTGCCGCATGGCCTAATCCGATAGTGGCAAGACTAGTCGAGCTGTACGTTCCAATCGGAATATCGCCCGTGATATAGGTCATAAAATTATTATTGCCTTTGTTCCAAGCCAGACTTGCTAGCGGATATAGATCCTGAATACCATCGACTGAATTAGATCGGTTCAACTCTAGACTGCGGTTTGAGCTCACGCTTGCAAATGCACCAGTAGTGTTTGCGCCAGGGCCCCAACCTACTCCAATGTAGGGCTGACCTCCCAGAATCTTTTCTTCAGAGGCATAACCTAATTGAAACAAAATAATGGATTCTCTTGTGCTTAAGCCTACATTGACACTTTTACCAAGTTGATAGACTTTGGATTGATCACCCTTGCCACTATAAATATAGGGCATTGTTACCAATGACCAGCCTGGGCTTGGTGGCACTGCAGCCATACTTGCATATTGTCCCGAGAGCCAAAATGAAGCCCCACCTTCATCCGCAAAAGCCATTTGAGAATGAACAGTTGCAAGGTAAACAAAAAGAAGTCTAGAAATAATCCCTAGACTTCCCTTGTCAACCGGCTTGCTCACTGTATTGCTTTATTAAGTAAATAGATCTTGCAAATGACAAAGCCTATTCATCAATGATTATTTATATACACCCTTACAAACCACTGGGCTGGTAGGATTATTTAACCATTCCTGAAAACAAGCACTTTCCCTATCCAAAGTTAAAGGTAGGGCAGCCTGCCATATTCTCTCCACAACCTTCTGCTGCTGGTTAGTCCATAGAGAAACATGTTGATTGGTTGCAAAGATAACCTGATGAGCGACTTCTTTATCTTTAGGAGCAATATTGGGCGGATAGAAACCCTCTTCAGGAACTAGTGAGTACAAAGCGCTTTGGCCAATATCATCATTGGCACCTTTAACGTAGTTTGCCACCAAGGTATGCGCCTGCGAATGCTGCGCCATGGAGAACCAAATAAACATTCCCTTATTGGATTCTTCAGGAATCAACCCCTTGGGAACCTTCACATCGCCACCGTACTCCTTTTGGTTATAAGCCACTGGAACTAGCAATAAATTGGCGCGCTTTAACATGTACATGTCAGTTACTTCCGGAATCCGCACTTCATCATTGAGCAGAACAGCAAGACGCCCAATTGATGAATTGAAAACAGGCAATTCATTACCAGCAGTCGCCCAAGTCTTTTCAACTGCATTGAGATGGGATTTCCGATAGAGGCCAATCTGTTTGCCCTTGTAATCAAAAAGAATGGCAGTTTCATAGTATTTGCCACCCGTAACTTCAGGCATGCTAAATAGTAAATTCACTTGATATTTTTTTGCTAAGTTAGCAGCAATGTTGTAGCTCTTGCCCTTTAAAGGCTCTGCGAACTTGCTCACATTTTCTTTGGTAATCGTTTCATTCCCGATGAACGAGTTAAATGGCAGAACCGCAAGATTGATTCCTTGCCCAGGAATTTTATCGTTAATTAACTTTTCAATCTTTTGGGAATTTTCGTCAATAGCACCTGTTTTTGGCTCATACTGAACTAAAAGGGCAGAGACTTGAGCAGGAGTTTTATTCACATTACTATCGTGTGATGGTCGATAGAAGTTGTAATCTGAGTAGAGCTCAGGACGACGATTCTTTAACCAAAATTCGCGCTGCGGATTGGGTTTACTAGTATTAATTATCGCGTATACAACCTTGGGTTGCTTAGGGTCGGTAAAGTTTGTAGTTGATGCCGATGCAAGCACATTACCTTGAGCATCCCAAATCGATGAACCCCCCGGCCCAATCAGATTTGCCCCTGACAGAGGGTTAACATCCACCCCGCTAGAATCAGCCCCTACAACATTAATCCCGATCCAACCGGGCATGGTCGCCATTGATCCAATGGTGGTGTGATTATCCCTTCCGCCTGGCTCACTCTTAGGGACGTATAAAGATGCTGTTGGATAAGCGATGATGTCGGCATTTCTCAGCGCGGGCAATAAAATAGATTGCAATTGCGTATCGTCGTAACAAACGAGTAGAGCAATTTTTCCAATTGGTGTATTAAATACTGGGAAACCTAAATTACCAGGCGCTCTCCACAGATTGTCATCACCTACAGCCAATTGATGTTTTCGATAATTTCCTTTAAAGCCATTGGGTCCAACAATGGCAGCGGAGTTGTAAGCCACTCCAGTTACAGAATCTAACTCTATATATCCGTAAGCGATATAGATATTGTTTTGCTGGGCGACACGTCCAAAAGCCTCAGTTGCCTTACCTGGAAATGTATCCAAATTGGGCCTAGCTTCATTTAAGCTGCTATATAGAAATCCTGTACTGGACATTTCAGGAAATACTACCAACTTCGCGCCATTTTTGGCGGCAGTTACAGATATTTCAGACATTTTCGCTATGTTATAAGACTGGTCTTTTGAGTGAAAAGATACCGATGCGACTTTCACCTCGGCGGCATTGACCATGGAAATACCAAGTGCTATCAATAAAGTAAAAGCTGAAATAATTTTTTTCATAAGAAATAGTCAATCTCAATAAATATTGTTGAGTCATTCAAAATAAATCTGCCGCCAGCCATTTGATACAGCTAGGAATTGGATCACAATAGTCAGGTGGTTTATTAGAATTCTGCTTGAAAACTGAGGCTTAAACTACGTACTAAAGTACATATCGCAACCTACCTCTACCTGAAGTTAAAAAGTTACGCTCTTGATGCCTTAGAACTTAAAATAGCATTTCATCAATGTACGGGTATGCCCTAGCACTATGGATCAGTTCATCCTCTTATTAATTGTTTACGGCCTAATGACTTTAGGCTCAGCAAGCATTCTTTATTTTTCATTCAGAGGAAAGGTGGACACATCAGGTAAATATTTCCTCATGGCTGAATCTCTGATGATTTTGGTAATCCTGCAAGTGATTATCACCAATATTTACCCCGAAACGGCCAATAGGGTGATTCTCTTTTTCGGTAACTTTATTCATACAGCATCTGAAATTGCCATTTTTTTTAGCATTTATAGTCTGACTCGTAAAATTTCAGCCTCAAAGTATTTTGTCTGCCTTTTATTTATTGCCTGTTATTGTGGATTAGTCGAGCTTGCCCGGTTGTGGGATCCAAAATTACCGATACCTCTAGTTAGCTTGAGCACTATAGCAATTGCTTTAGCAACCTATTTAGCCTGCAAATTCTCTCCCAACAAAGAGCTCAATGAGAATCTGTTTTTAAAATGGATATCCTATATAGAATTTGGATTAATCTGTTTTGCAGTCTTGAGAATTGCAAGCTACTTTTCAGATAGTCCTATTAATCCGAGACAACCGTCAACAGCAGTGGCAGTTCTCTATACACTGCTTATTGCACTTAGCGTATTTCGCTATATCTCATATCAATCTCTCCGCATCAGTTGGTATGACCCAAGAAGTAGCAGTGAGAACCCACTCAATAAAAACATGATGAAGCTGGTCAGAGAGAAAAATCAATTTCTACAAGGATTGATCTCTTCAAATAGAGCAATTGGGATTAGCGCACTAGCGAACTCACTGGCCCATCAACTCAGTCAACCCATTACTGGCGTCATTCTTCAAACTGAATCCGTTAAACGAGATCTTGCTGACCTAGGAAATCAACAAAAGTCGATAAATGCTTTAAATACCGTGACCGATCAATTGGAAAGACTTTCTGAGTTAGTGAATAATCTGAGAAGACTCTTTGGGACGCAGCTACCCGATTTTCATCAAATCAATCTTCAAAATGCCTGTAATGAAATTCTTGATCTGATTGAGCCAACCCTGAAGTCTAAACATATTCAGTTAATTAAAAACTATAAAAATAATCCATTGATATTAGGCAATACTATTCAGATCCAGCAGGTCTTGATTAATTTATTTAATAATGCTGTCGATGCAATTAATGCTAGTGATGTACATAAAAGGGAGATCACTCTATCTATTTTTGAGGATGATTTACATGCCATTGTTTCTATTCAAGATAGCGGAAATGGCATTAGCGAACACACAAAATCTACTATGTTTGAGATTTACCAAACTACCAAACAAGATGGAATGGGAATCGGTTTATGGCTAAGCAAAGAAATTATTGATAGGCATCACGGCCAGATTATTGGGTTAAATGCCCATCAAGGTGGCGCTATTTTTGAAATCCGTCTCCCGCTTATCAACGAAACAAATGGAGATCTGTAATTGATATATACAAAGAAAGTCATCATCGTCGATGACGAACCAATCATACTTGCTGGTCTAGAAAACTGGCTATCTCGTCATTACAAAATTCTGAGCTTTGAATCGGCTGAATCTTTTATGGAAGCTTTCAATCAATTTGAGTTTAATGATGGATTGCCTACTTGTATCTTGCTAGATTTTCAGCTGCCGGGAATCAATGGTGTTGAATTACAAACCAGTCTGAAGAGGATGAATAACGAATTTCCAATTATTTTCATGAGTGGCAATGCACAACAAAAGGACATTATTGATGCTTGGCGTGGCGGTGCAGTTGACTTTATCCTCAAACCATTCACTACAAAGCAAATTACCGATACTTTAGATCATCAATTTAAGCAAATGGATGGGTTATTAAAATCTCGGCAACACTCCAAACCTCAAGCTCCAATCAATATACCCATCTCAAAGCGAGAGGCAGAGGTGCTTCTACTGCTTGGTAATGGTTATCAACAAATTGAAGTAGCTCAAACCCTCGGTATATCTATTAGGACAGTCAAAATGTATCGATCCTTTTTAAAAGGGAAATTAAGTCTTGATACCCTTGCAGATTTAGCTAAATTCTGTAATCAATACGAAGATTTGATTAAAAAAATAGCCAAAAATTAGCCATTGAGATTTTTAATCTTCACCCAGTCACAACATCACACTCCATTCAAATTTCAAAGAAAGAACATATGATTGAACTCAATATTAATGGTCAAACATATTCAGTCGATATAGAGCCTGATACGCCCTTATTGTGGGTCATTCGAGAGCAGCTTCGCTTAACAGGTACAAAATTTGGATGCGGCATTGGCGAGTGTGGTGCATGTACCGTTCTATTTGACGGTGCCGCAATGCGCAGTTGCTCTATTCCGGTATCTGCTGCCCAGGGCAACAAGATCGAAACAATTGAAAGTTTAGATAAAAACGGTCAACTCTCGAAAGTACAAAAGGCGTGGGTTGAAAATCAAGTGCCGCAATGTGGGTACTGCCAATCAGGCATGGTCATGGCGACAACTGCCTTGTTACGCAGCAATCCCAATCCTACGGATGCTCAAATTAATGAATCCATTACCAACATCTGTCGTTGCGGAACTTTTCAACAAGTTCGTGCAGCAATAAACGATGCTATTAAATCTTAAGCGGGAAATGTCCATGAACATCAATGCTAACTCTTCCCGCCGCAAATTTATTATTGGTTCCAGTGCCATCGCTACAGGCTTAGCGATTGGCTTTGACTTTTCCTTACTCACCTCAGCTCAAGCGCGTGATGGAAGTGGCACCTCATCTATGGCACCTTTATCAACTCCAGAAATAGGAGTATGGGTGGTGATCAAACCGAATAATGACGTAGTTGTTCGGATTGTCCGCTCTGAAATGGGCCAAGGCATTATTACCGGATTAGCTCAATTAATAGCCGAAGAACTCGAGTGTGACTGGAGCAAAGTGACTTATGAGCTCCCCAGCCCATTAGAAAGCTTAAAACGTAAACAGGTGTGGGGCACTTTCCACACCGGCGGTAGTCATAGCGTTCGTAAATCAGAATTGATGCTCCGTAAGGGCGGTGCCGCAGCACGAATCATGCTGGTTCAAGCAGCGGCAAATTCATGGAACGTAGCAGCCTCCGAATGTGCTGTATCGAAAGGCGTAATTACCCATATTCCTACAAATCGTCAAACTACATTTGGTAATGTTTCAGTGGCTGCATCTCAATTACCTATACCAAACAATATCCCACTTAAGAATCCTAAGGAATGGAAGTTGATTGGTCAGCCGGTGAATCGAATTGATGGAACAACCGACAAAGTTACTGGCAGACAAGTCTATGCGATTGACTTGGAATTGCCCGGAATGTTGATAGCCAATATTAGGCAATGCCCCGTCTTTGGAGGCAAAGTCAAATCGTATGATGCAACTGCAGCATTAAAAATGAATGGGGTTAAGAAAGTAGTGCCAGTTGGAGATAACGCCTTAGCAACGATTGCTGATACTTTTTGGCACGCAAAGACAGCAATGGATGCTGTTGTTATTCACTGGGACAATGGGCCAAATGCGAATGTCTCGAGCGCAGACATTACTAAAGAAATGCAAGAAGGACTTTCTGCAAAAAATACTCACGTAGTCAACTCACGTGGAAATGCCAAGAAAGCCATTACTAGTGCCAATAGAACGGTTGAGGCAACTTACCGTTATCCATTTTTGGCTCACGCCACTCTTGAGCCTCAAACAGCTTCCGCTAAATGGACAAAAGACTTTTGTGAAGTTTGGGCCCCAACCCAGAATGCAGAGGCAACATATGATGCCGCTATAGCAGCTTCAGGCTTACCAGCTGAAAAATGTAACGTATATAAAGTTAATCTTGGCGGGGGTTTTGGTCGACGCGGAGCCTTTCAGGACTTTACAACTCAAGTTGTATTAATTGCCAAGCAAATGCCTGGAATACCTATTAAGCTGATTTGGACTCGTGAGGAGGATATGACTCATGACTTCTATCACCCTCAAATGATGTGCCACTTAACTGCTGCATTTGATCAGAAAAAGAATATAACGGGTCTAGATATGCGCCTATCTGGCCAATCCATATTAGCGGGCATGAGCCCTGCTGCTCTCAAAAAGAATAATGGCGTAGATGCTATGGTATCTGAGGGGCTTGATCCCAGTGGCGAAGCAAGCCTTAACTACACGTTTCCTAATCTCATGATTGATTATGCGATGCGAAATTCATGTGTACCCCCTGGTATGTGGCGTGGCGTGAATTCAAAACAAAATGCGTTATTTTTAGAAACTTTCATGGATGAATTAGCAGATGCAGCTGGTGTTGATTCAGTAGAATTTCGTCGTAAATACCTCACAGATCAACGCGCCTTAACTGTCTTAAATGCTGCTGCCGATGGGATTGGATGGAATAAGCCAGCGCCGACTGGCGTGTATCGCGGCATAGCTCAAATTAAGGCTTTCGGCAGCTATGTCGCTGCCGCATGCGAGCTATCCGTTAAAAATGGTAGGGATGTCAAAATCCATCGAATGGTAGCTGCCATAGACCCAAGTTACGTTGTTAACCCCGCTCAAATTGAAAGACAAGTTGCTGGTTCGTTTGTCTTTGGATTATCAGCCCTCTTTGAAGAAGAAATTACTATTAAGAATGGGGCTGTAGTAGAGAAAAACTTTGATGACTTCAATTCCATGCATTTATCACAAATGCCAAAAGTGGATATTATTTTGATAGAAGGTGGAGGCTCCGAATGGGGCGGCGTTGGTGAGCCCCCAATCGCTGTAGCTGCACCTGCTGTAGTTAACGCAATTGCACGCGCAACCGGTAAACGTTACCGCACCTTCCCACTAAAAAATAGTGGAATTAGCTTGGTATAGATTATTAATCAAATAAGCGGAATTTTAAGTAAGCTGGCAGTGACAGAAAAGTCATTCTCAAATGACTTTTTCTTTGCCGGTCTTCATGGCATTATGCAGAAATGACAAGCGAACTATATAAATCATTTCTGCAGAAGAACCCCAGTCCTCGTGATCGCCTTCGCGCAGGAAAGTCTATTCGCAAGCAGGTTAGTCGCTCGGCAATTGGGGAGTTTAAGCCAGAGAATAAGCGCCAATCCCCTGTTGATATATTGCTTGAACAAGCTAAAACACGTATCCAAAAGTACATACCCATTCGCCATGCCCGAATGGCAGTTGATCCATTTGCATTTTTTCGGGGTGGCGCAGCCATCATGGCTAATGACTTGGCTAAAACACCTAGCCCCCCTATTGAGGTGCAATTGTGTGGCGATATGCATATCAGTAATTTTGGCTTCTTTTCTACAACTGAGCGCCAATTAGTATTTGGGATTAATGATTTTGATGAAACACTTCCAGGTAACTTTGATTGGGACTTAAAACGTCTTGCTGCCAGCGCCATGATTGCATCTTTTGTAATGGGTCAAGATCAAGCCTACGGAGAAAACATTGTTCGGAATATTTCTAGAACCTATCGAAATTATCTTCATCGTTATGCAACTATTTCCTATTTAGATCTAAAAAGATCCTACATAGATGAAATAGCCTTAGCAAGTGCAGCAAAAAAGTATGCTAATCAACCGAGTCAAGCCTATTTAAATAGATTACTTGGGAAGGCGCGCAAAAATAATAATCAAGGTCTGATTGGCAAAATAACTGAAAAAACTTCAGAAGGGGTTCGATTGATCGAACAGCCCCCATTTATTGAGCACCTTGAGATTTCAGCGAAGGGGGGAATCATAACGGAGCTTCATGATGTAGGCATTAACTCCTACATTCAATCCCTACCTTCCGATCGAAGAGATTTATTACTTCGCTTTAAATTACTTGATTGGGCAAGAAAAATAGTGGGGGTTGGTAGCGTAGGAACCTCTTGTTGGGTCTTATATTTCGAAGGTCTGGATGCCAATGACCCGCTTTTTCTACAAAGCAAACAAGCTGAAAAATCTGTCCTAGCCCCATACTTTCCCGATGCAAAATTTGCATCTGAAGGAGAGCGGGTGGTCCATGGTCAATCCTTAATTCAAGGAGCCCCAGATCTTTTTCTTGGCTTTGGTATAACGAAAGAACTCAATTTTTATATGCGGCAGCTACGCGATATGAAAGGTGGAATTTCTATCGGAGAAGATGGCATTAATGCAGAAGTATTGCCGGATTTTGCAAAACTTTTCGGGTGGGCCCTAGCTAATGCACATGCCCGCTCGGGAGACCCTGCGATGCTTGCTGGATACTGCGGCAATAGCGAGGTTTTAGATGATGCTCTAGTTCACTTCGCTAATATGTACAGCAAACAAAATGAGCG
>JBFZCO010000077.1:0-30663 GCA_041307885.1 Burkholderiales bacterium
CGGTTTTTATGTGGTTTTAAGTAGTAAAGCACCCATCAAAAGGTGTGTAGTAAATATAAAGTTTTAGGGCCCATAGCTCAGTTGGTTAGAGCAGAGGACTCATAGCGAAAGTTGTGCCTTATGCGTGGAAACTGCATAAGGGATGGTGTCAAATTCGGAGAAAGCTAAAGATAGAAATATCCATGCCAACGCCGAGCCAAGCTTCAGTATGAAAGTGCTGTTGAAGGTGTAGAGACTAGACGGCACCCACCTAAGTGCGTAAAAAGCATATGGTGAAGGCATAGTCCAGGGAGTTGTGAAAGCAACACAAACCGGAATCCTTTGGTCCCAGGTTCAAGTCCTGGTGGGCCCACCAGAAATGAAAATACCAACCTTCGGGTTGGTATTTTTTTTGAGCGTTACTTTAAGTAACGCTTGTGAGATTGATAATGTGTGTAGGCAACACAAAACAGTTTCTATGGGAATGCAAATAGATTGGGATCTACAGGAATTACTTAAACCGAATAGTGGCTATAAACAACAGTTAACTCATTGATTTTATTTAAGTAATGCTTACGATTAAGATCTCTCGCGACCAGCGGAAGAAACCCTTCTAGCGGATAAGTCAGGCTTGAGCTTCATGTGAGAGTAATTTATTTGCAATAGCAATAGATAACACACATGCCGTTACCATTAGATTATAAAAAATAAGAAGAAACCATTTGCAACTGCAATAATTCCAAGTGCACCTATGATTCCCCCTCCAAGCATCAGCCCTCCAATTGAGGAGATGATGGATGTGGAAATTAAGACAATTGCTATTTGAAGAAATGCCTCGCCATATTCAAAGGATTTGTTTTTAGCTATAGAAAGCTTCTTTTCATTCTGAACTTTGTTTAGTTTGAACTCAACTTCCTTTTTTCCATCTTGTTTGTCTACATTAGATTCACTTAAATTAATTTCTTTTTTAAGCTTCGAAATAATTTTCACTAAATTATTTTTCTCGGCGGATGTTAAGGGGGAATGGGCCCCCAAATTAATCTCTAATTGGTCAATGCTAACCTGGAGTAAAGACTGTCTTAGCGTTCGGAACTCGGAAATAGTTTGGTAGTTTGATTCGATAATGTTGTCAGCAGATATTGTTTTGAGCTCCTCAGAGCTTCCTAATCCAGCAAAAGAAAGTGCAACTGCAAAAAGAGAAATAATTAATGCCTTGATAACATGAGGGTTTTTTTCTCCGTAACCTGTTTTTGTAATTGTTTCAGATAGTTTTTCAGCTTCCATAATTATTTTTTGAAATTAAAGTAATGGTTAGAGTACCCTCGGTTAGTGATACTAATTAATTCTCAGGGCTTGCTATTGCAATTGATTTTTTAGAAGCAACCTTGATTTCGCTAGGTCAAGGTTGGTTAGATCCCCTTGATTTTGGAAATGTCGCATGAAAATAGCGCCCAAACCGCTTGTTAACTTATAAATCGCAGCTGGTTGCGTTAGGATTAATAAGGCATTGCCTGCATAAGGTATTTTATGTAAAAGTTCCTTCGCCAAATATCCAAGGGAAAATAAGGCAGTTCCACTCCCTAAAATACTGCTAACAGTAGCCTTGACCAATTCCTTGTGAAAAGGCACTTCATAGATAGTACATAAATCTTTAATCATCTTTATCTGTACGCTGCTACTTGCAGCAGTAGCAAGTAAGGGTACGGGGGGGATTGCACAGGCGCTTGCAACCCGAGACCATTTCTTTATCGTGGATAAGGCATATATATCTCTTTGTATTACCTTGGCTTCAGGGCTCTGAATTATGGGCTGGGCCATTGCCGATGGTTTAGCCGATTCATTGCCTTGCCTAGCCCTCTTATTAGAGGAGGGTGCTTTCTTGGTAACAGTAGGAGATTTTTTATTGGCGGATTTTTTGGGGGTACTCAGTTTTTTTGGGCTTACTGGATTTTGTAATGTCTCGACATCTCCAATATGTGAAATTTTTTCAAGGGGGTTATTTTGAATAGTTGATTTTTTTGATCTTGGCATAGCTATCACCCCAATTTAATTACTTCCTGCGCTAAATCTCGGTAGTCTTTAGCTGCGCCCGATTGTCCATCGTAAATTAAGATATTTTCACCAAAAGAGGGGGCTTCTGCTAACCGTACATTTTCACGAATCGTACTTTTCATGACTTTATTCCCAAATCTATCGATGAGCGATTGCAGTATCTCTTTTGAGTGCTTGGTTCTTGTATCAACGCGAGAGGGAAGAAAGCCAAGTATTTCTAGATCAGGATTTAATACTTCCTTAATTTCATTGTATTTTGTAATGAGTTGCGCCACACCAATCAAAGTCATGATGTGTGTAGTTACTGGAATTAAAAGTTCACCAGAGCTGGTGAGGGCATTGACAGTTAGTAACCCAAGAGTTGGAGGGGTGTCGATAATAATAAAATCCCAATCCTTGGGATTTAAATCTTTCAGACGTCGTTTAAGTAAAAAATCAACACCCAGTTCATTGGCAACTGCTTTTTCAACCGAGGCTAAATCTTGATGGCCAGCAATAATCTTGACATTGCTAACTGGTGTAGGTTGAATAAGATCTTGAAGTGGTATTTTGGAGCTGAATATCAAAAATGAATGTTTGGTCTGGTCGTCAGCTCCAAGCCATTGTGATGCGTTTGCTTGTGGGTCTAGGTCGATTAGCAAAACCTTTTTTTTGGATTCCGCCAAGGCAGCAGCGAGGTTGACTGCTGTCGTAGTTTTGGCGCAGCCCCCTTTTTGGTTGGCAACGCTAATAATTCGCATACGAGCCAGAAGATATCGCCGTTGACTTAGTGATGTTTAGGAGGGGCGGTTTCTTCCCCTTCCTTATGTTTTGCCTCATCAACTATTCCACGTTCGGCCGTAGCAACAGCATCTGCTATATCTTCCTTGGCTTTTGCCGTAGCTTTTTTTGCTTCCTCTACAGCAGAGTAGGAGAATTTAATGATTTCTATGAAAATTGGCTTAATTAGAGGGCGCAAAATAGGCGCAAAAAATAGGCCAGCCAAGAAGGAAATGAATGCAATTAGCATATTGATCTAAATTTAAGAGGTTAGTAAGTGGAAGATAATGAGCAAATTTTGTTAAATTTGCGCTTTTTATGGCTATTACTATATACTGATACGGTGTTTTTTACAGCTGTTTTTGGCCAAAAACTGCATTTTTAAGGGAGATATTTATGATTCAATTGGCATCTAAGCCCCTATTTACTTTTGTATTGGGTGCTGTTTCTACTATTGTTATTCCTAAGGTAATTCGCCCACTTTTAGTTGGTTCTGTGAGTGCCGCCTTGTCAGCAAAAGAATTTTCTCAGACAGTATGGTCTGAAGGTGTAGAGGAAGCTAAAAAGATTCGTGAAGAGGCAATTGAAGGTCGTGAGAAAAATTTAGAACGAGAAATCCATGGGTTACGTTCTGAATTAAAAGATCTCAAGAAGTAATAGCGTATTAATTTATGCAAAAGAGGCACTTTGTGCCTTTTTTGTTGCCCACTCTTTATTTTGATTGAACTCTAGGGTTTATGTCCCAACCTAACCCTCCTCAGCTTCCCCCACCAGAAAAAAAGAGCTTGCTTTCAAAGGAAGAGGCCTTGGCATTGAGCTCGTTTACCAAGTTTATCAATTTCTTTAAAACCCTTTTTCGTATTTTTTGGGACTTATTTTTATCCCTGCGTATCCTGCTGTTTGTAGTCTATGTCCTTATCGCAATCCTTAGATTTTGGATTTGGTTTTTGGAGAAGGTATTAACTACCCTGCGAATGTTGATACGGTTATTAACCGTTCCTCTGGGCGTTGCTTCTGGCCTTCCTTTTGGGGCGTCGTTTAAGGCAAAAAGTGACAACTTTTTCTTTAAGTCTTTTTGGAAATATACCTACTTTACGATTATTAGAGAATTTTTAATTGAGGTGCGCGACACCATGATTATTGTTAGAGAGGGTATTTATACTTTTTGGGAGCTATCATTCGCCAGAAAAGTTGTTGTTTTGGTGATTCCCTTCTTTTTAGTTCTGGGGCCTTTGGGCTTTATCATCCCTCGACCGCAGGAAGTAGAAATTGTTGCGATTAACTCCATCAGAGATAACATTGCAACAGCTGGAGATGCTTCATATGTTATTTTGGCCAAGGGTTTTGACGGACCCCATGACTTTAGACAGTATGTTAACAAGGATGCATGGTGGTTAACAAAAGTAAACTCCCAAAGACTTAAAACCATACTCAAGGAGGGTAAAAAGTTCCAAGTATGGATAGTAGGTTACCGAATTGTTTTCCCGATCGAAATGTATCCAAATATGGTTTATGCCGTAGAGTTGGATGAAAATGGTAAGCCTAAGCCAGTAGATTTAGGGCCAGAAACAACCCCAGATAACGAGTAGCCAGTCTACATATTATTGGCGTTAGGCCTACCTAGAGACTGGGTATTTCGATATCTAGTCTTCTCGGGCCTCTGATTTGACCTGAGCTCCATTTAACCCCTGAAGGGTTGGATAGTTTGAATGTTGGAAAGCGTTTAATAAACTCTTCGATAGCTATCTTTAACTCAAGGCGCGCTAAATTTGACCCAATGCAGCGGTGAATGCCAAGCCCAAATGCTGCGTGACGGTTAATTTCCCTATCAAGCTGCACCTTATCAGCATTTTCAAATGCCGCAGGATCCCTATTGGCCGCGGGGTAAGGCACTAATATCCACTCATCTTTTTTTAGCTGGTGACCAAAAAAATCAAAATCTTCTGTAACTAGTCGCGCCATTGTTACGGGTGCATAGGCCCTAAGAAATTCTTCCACGGCAGAATCAATTAGTTCTGGTGATTGAATTAATTTATTTAAATCGTCTGGATGGGTTGCGAGGTGCCATAGGCTAGAGCCAATCATGCTCCAGGTGGTATCAACTCCCGCAATAAACATGAGTCCAATAGCGCCCCTAATATGCTGTTCATCAAGCGGACTCCCATCTAGAGTGGTATTTAATAGATAGGAAATTAAATCATCCCTTGGGTTTTTGCGATGATCCTCTATTTGAATGTCAAGATAGCTGTCTAGCCGATTACGATTCTCCATCATTTGCTCTGGAGTTAAATTGACATCCTCGACTATATCCTTGATAAATGAAAACAGAAGTTCGCTATCTTGCTCTGGTAATCCAAGCATTTTTACAATGACATTTAGTGGAATATGTCTTGCATATTGATTCGAGGCATCAAATGTTAAGCTTCCATTTTTAAAATCCAAGCCATCTAATAGGTCTACGCATAGATTGCGTATGCTGCTGTCAAGAAGAGCAATTTTTTTGCTCGAAAAAGGAGGTAGCAAAAGTCTTCTAGCTTGCGTATGAAAAGGAGGGTCGCTAGTGATTGGGGGTGCGGCACCTACTGGTCTGGGTACGATAGGTTTATCGGAGCTTACGATAATTCCATCGCTTGAAAAATGATCTGTGTCATACGCAATCGCACGGATCATTTCATAGGTCAAAGGGAGCCAGACGCCCCCGTAACGATTGGTATGGGCCACTGGGCACTTCTCACGCATCGATTCCCAAATTTCATAAACATTTTCGTTGTATGCTGGGTCGGCATGATCGAAGTCATTATCCCAGTTTGTGACTGGGCCATATATTGACTTAGGCATTTAACTTGAGGAATCTGTGATTGAGATAGCAAACTCTGGACAATTCTGAACTGCTAGTTGTGCCTTCTCGATTAAATTCTCTGGCACCTGATTGGTGGAAAGTAACTTGGCCATTCCATAATCATCGACATCAAATAATTCGGGGCATATTAAATAGCAACGATTGTGTCCTTGACACTTCAATTCATCTATTTTCAAAAATAATGGGGTTGCTAATGGCTCAGTCATTTAATTGTCCTTCTAGAGAAGTTGACCTAGTATTCGGTATTTATTTGTTCGCCAGTTTGTATTTTCCACATACCTGCATAAGATTGATCAAGCTCCAGTAACTCGGCATGAGTTCCGCATTCGCTGATTGAGCCATTCTTGAGAACATAAATCATATCGGCATTTCGAATTGTTGCAAGGCGATGGGCAACAACAATAGTAGTTCTGCCGGCAGTTGCAACTCGTAGGGATCGCTGGAGCGATGCTTCTGTTTCAAAATCCAGCGATGAGGTTGCCTCATCAAGAAGAAGGATTGGTCTATCGAGGAGAATAGCCCGAGCAATGGCTAGTCGTTGACGTTGACCGCCAGATAGGGAGAAGCCGCCAAATCCGAATGAGGTTTCATATTGATTTGGCAGTGACATAATAAAATCATGCGCTTCCGCAATCTTTGCAGCATTAATCACTTCTTCGTACGAAGCATTGCGCCTACCATAGGCGATATTTTCAAAAATAGTTCCAGCAAATAACGTCACGTTTTGCGACACAAAAGCCATAGACTCGCGCAAGGTTTGCAATGGATAGTCTTTTATATTTTTTCCATCAAGAAGGATTTCTCCTTCTTGGACATCATAAAAACGCATTAATAATTTGATAATCGTGCTTTTTCCTGCACCTGTTAAGCCCACAATGCCAATTACCTTCTTGGGTGGCATCCAAAGATTTAAATGCTTAATAACGGGGTATTTTGGATCGTATCCAAAAGTAACATTATTAAAGGAAATATCTCCTTGGATGAGTGCTGAATTGGTAAGTAAATGACCGCCTATAATCTTTGGCTTAACTTCCAAAGTTTCATTCACGTGAGTAAGTGCATTAGCAGTTTTTTGATACATATCCAAACCATAACCAACTCTTGCAATGGCTGACAATAAGCGAAGTTGAGTTAGGGCCATGGTATTGAGTGCGCCTGCAGAGATTGCCCCCGTACCTACTTTCACGCCACCCCATAAAATGGATGTAATAAATCCACCTCCAGCAATAAGACGAAGGGTGGGAACATAAATTGCTTCAAGCTGTTCAGCTTTTTGAATGCTATTGGTGTATTGATTGCTGGCTGATTGAACGCGGGAGCTCTCTATTTGTTGGGAATTAAAGCTTGAGATGGTTGACATCCCCGCAATATTTCCACTGATCATTGAAGTCATTTTTACTCCATCATCATAAGCCCTCATGAAATTTAATCTAATAGGCTTAAGTAACGCTCTAGAGGCGTAAATCAGTGGCGGTAACATCAAAAGCTGAAGAGCGGCAAACGCAGGAGAGACAACTAGAAATACTGCTGCAACAGAAATTACATTGGTGGTGACATTAAAAAAGGGCGTCATTCCATGACGAATAAAGTGGTGAACCTGATTGATGTCATTTTCAAGCACTGCCATCCATTCGCTGATTTCACGGGATTCAATGTCACCGATGTCAAGAGACTGAATATGGTTATAGAGCTTAAGTCGTAAGTCATGGCGAACAGAATTTGCTAACTCTGCTTTGGCTCGATCATTCAAGTACTCAATCAATGCGGCGAGCACCCAGAGGGATATGCTAAAGCCGCCCAATACAAAAAGACGAGCCCCTGCAGTCTTTAATCCAAAAGAGGCAAGGATGGAAGCAGAACCACGGGTAATGGTATCAATTGCAAGTCCAAGAATGAGGGGTGGGGTGGCATCTTCGATGCCATTAGCTAGGGAAAGTACTACAACCTTACGCCTTAATTTGGGGTACGGATTTGTAATTTCAATAAAGCTTTTAAATGGGTTTAATCTTGTGGGGTTGCTTTTCCCATCTCGAATAATGAGCTCTTTGGAATCTTTTAATTCAATAAGCTGTTTTTCTAATTCCAGTAAAATGGTTTTTTTGGTAACTCTAACAACTTCTTCTTCGGAAAAATCAGTCGAAAAGTAAATGAGAAGCGAGCCTGTAGTTGGGTTCGCCGTCACTTTATCGAATGAGGTTTTTAGGGTAAGTGCCGTAACAACGGACTCACTTAATGAGGGCTCAGTCTTAAATAGCGGAACTTCCAGACGAATTCGACCGGGTATGCTAGAAAGAACTTTTACAGAGGACATGCCAGTTAATCCCCAACTTTGACAAAATGAGATTTATGCACACTAAAAATGCATGCAGTGCTCGATTAATTATACTGATTTGCTAATATAGCAATATTGCTGTTTTCCCACCATTTTTCCCATTATGACAACAAACCATTCCTACTCTTGCGTTGTCAAGGTTGACGAGCTTTCACCAAAGGATCGAGAGGATATGTTTTTGATTCTCGAAGAGCACTTTGCCGGTCTTGATAGAGTAATATTTAATCGAGATTTAGATGAGAAAGATTGGGTTGTTCGCATTAATGATGCTCAAGGTCATATTGAGGGCTTTAGTACTCTAAAAGTGCTTACTCAAGACTTTGATGGCGAACGCATTCATGGTTTTTTTTCCGGCGATACCGTGCTTTCAAAAAGATTTACTGGTGATCCAACTTGGATTCCAGTTTGGGGCGATCACGTTTTTGCTGAAGCTGCGTTATTAAAACCAGAAAAGTCTTATTGGGTGTTGTTAACTGCCACTCATAGAACATACAGAATCTTGCCGGTTTGTTTCAAGGAGTACATTCCAAATCCACACAAGCCTAATGATCCTCGACTTAAGGAAATTTTAGATGGCTTTGTGCGTCAAAAATTTCCCGAAGAGTATGATGCGGGTTCTGGATTGGTTGTGTTATCAAAATCCATACCGTATAAAAATCTCGAAGACGTAAAATCAAAATTTGGCGATCATCATTTCTACACGGATTTTTTTAGGAAACTAAATCCTCATTATGAGCGCGGAGATTTTTTGTGTTGCATGACTGAGCTTTGTCCTGAGAACTTGACTGACTCTTGCGTTCGTATTGTTTATGGCATCAGGCCAGTCGTCGCCATTAGCTAGTCATTTAAAATATAATTGATAGCTCGCTTAAAGCCTTCATGAGATCATCGGGGCAGTTAACAATTGCTTGTATATACCTATCTGGCCGAATCAGAATTGCTTTTGCATTATGGTCGTTTAGCCATTGCTGCATATGTTCGTCAGGGTCTTGAATATAAGCAATCAAAGTTGAATCAATCAACTTTTTAATGCCCTCTGACATTGGGGCTTCACCGATTAAGGTGAGATTTCTCCCCAGTAGTTCATCATGTTTAATTCCCCCTAATGTCATTGGCTGAGGGGCAGGTAAGCCGCTCGCGCTCGTATTGACAAAGGTAAGGCCACCTAATTTTATAATTGGGGGTTGCAACTGTCTCTCTGAAGGCGGCAAACTAGTTAGATGTTGATCTCGTTGCGATGCTAATTCAGGGTCGGTGGTTTGAATCATTTTGCTGAGCCACAAATCGCTTTCAATCACTTTTTCTACATAAGGTTTTCTTTCGGTTGTATACGTATTCAAAAGTGCATCAGAGGCAAATTCACGTAAAACAAAATCCAGTTTCCAGGCAAGATTTGATGCATCTTTCACGCCTGAGCACATCCCTTGGCCTAAAAATGGCGGCATTTGATGTGCAGCATCGCCAGCTAAAAAGATTTTGTCATTGCGCCATTGTTCAACCACAAGAGCGTGAAATTCATAAACGGTTGAGCGGATAATCCGATATTGATTTGGGGTGAGCCATTTAGATAAAAGCTCGGAAATTTTTTCAGGTTTTAAGATATCCTGCGCGCTTTCACCCTCCATAAGCATTAATTCAAAACGCCTTGTTAAGCCGGGGGTTGGGATATAGGTTGAAGGTCTCTTGGGATCGCAATATTGCACGGTTTTAAGGGGAAGGTCTGCATCTTCAGTGAGTTCGATATCAATCACGACCCACTCTTGGTCGGCACCATAATCATGAATATCTACATTTAATGCATCTCGAATGGTGGAGCGTGCTCCACAGCAACCAATTAGGAATTTTGCAGAATAACAATTGCTCCCGTTGGGTCCGTCTACTTCAATGTTGGCAATATCGCTATTTAGGCTTACTTTGCTAACGCAATGCCCCAGTTGGATATCAACATTGGGATATGTACTTAACTTTTCCCTTAAAATTCTTTCTAGAGTGGGTTGATGAAACATATACCCTGCATGCCAGCCTAAGGGGCCAATTTCAGTGGACGCGTCATAGGAAGATAGGATTAATCCGTTTTGGTTGATGAGATCCATCCCTTGCACCTTAAGTGTGCATTTCAAAATTTCATCACTTAGTCCAATTTTCTGGAATACGCGCATTACTTCGTCATCAAAAAAGACGGCTCGGGGTAAATCATAGATTTTTGTATTTTGCTCAAATATCTTGATATTCCAACCTAATTGGGCTAACAAGTTGGCCAGGACTGCAGAAGTGGGCCCAAAGCCCACTAGAATGATGTCGGTATTTGTCATAGTTGTAACTATAATCAACTGTTAAATAAAGTCCATCAAGCCCTTTAAATGTTTTTTTTATTCCCAACATTTCCCATGAGATCTCCCGAGTTTGAGATTTCAAAAATTTCTGGGCTGCCTCAGATTTACCAGGAATGGTTTGATCGCGCTAAAAAATGCGTCCCCTTAAATCTAGCTCTGTTAGATGATCCGAAAAATAACGGTGCAACGCATGCGCAAATTACTGAACAGGCTCACTATGCCTGCATTATTGAAAATGTTTCAATGGCTCAGTGGGTTTCTGAAAACGTAGGAAAGTGTGATCGTGCAAGTTCTTATAGCATGGGATTGTTTTCTGCTTTAGTGCATTCAAATTCACTTGATTTTGAATCTACGATGAGACTTGTGCAATCGATCTGTAATCAAGCTCATGAGGCACTAAAAGAAACGCCATGGGCTGTTGGAGCTGTTATTGAATTTCCGCTTGAAAAACTCAAAGTGATCATTAATGACGTTGATCGGGCGCTTGAGGTTACTGATTTCTATGGGCCTCACGCTATCCTTTTTACTGGTTTAGCCAGTTCTGTAAAACTAGTTTTAGATCGATCGCTTGAGCAAGGTGCTTCTTTGACTCGTTTGATTCCTTTGACTGCGCCATTTCATACCACTACTTTGTTAAAAATAAGTCCGGAGCTTGATCGTTTAGTCGGCTCCTTGGACGTGAAGGCCCCTGCATGGCCGATACTTTCTTCTCTCTCGCAGAAATGGCTAACCACTGCTGAGGATATTTGCGTTGAAATTAGAAGAAATATTTCCTCCCCAATGAATTGGAATTTAACAATGCAAAAAATTGCCTATTTAGAAGGTGGAACAATTGTTGAATGTGGTGCCAGTATTGGATTAACCGACTTAGCTAAGCAAATGCTTTCGAGCCAATGGAAATGTGCAGATTTTAGAGATTTTGAAAAAAAGTAATGAATCAAATTAATTTAATGCAATCGGGAATTGAGGCCAGGGTTGAGGACGGCCTTTTTTTTATTACACTAAATCGACCCTCCAATGCAAATGCTTATACCCAGCAAATGCTTTCAGATTTAGAAACTTGTATTCAGTCGGCCGCTAATGATAGTCAGGTTAAGACAATCGTTATTACAGGCGCGGGTGATAAAGTATTCTGTGCGGGTGCAGATCGCAATGAAATAGATACACGTAGCTGGCGGTCGATTCTAAGTCTTAAAAGTGCCGCAGTTTTTAAAGCATTGCGAGATTGTTCAAAAATAAGTATTGCTGCAATTAATGGCGCAGCAGTTGGCGGCGGTTTTGAACTTGCAATTAGCTGTGATATACGTATCGCAAGCCCAAATGCAAAATTTTGGCTTCCTGAACTTGAGTTTGGCCTTCTTCCGGCTGCAGCTGCTACAAATCTGCTACCGAAATACGTTGGTATTCCAAGGGCAAAAGACCTGATTCTTGGCGGTGCTCGTTGGAGTGCGCAAGAGGCTTATGCGGCTGGATTGCTTTCCCAAGTATGCAACGAGGGTGAGTTGATGGGCTGCGTAATGCAGTGGTTTGACAGAATTAAAAAGAGAGACGCAGATGCAATATCTGTTGGCAAGCAAATATTAGAATTAAATGCTGGTGGCGTAGATTCTTTACGCGCAGATTTATTGGCCCAAGCTTTGCTAGCTATTAATAAAGGTTCAAAAGAATGAGTCGTCCTATGTTGCCCCGATTGATTGAGGTTGGTACCGCTAACCCTGAGAATTTTTATACTCAGGAAGAGGTTTTGGCGTGGTCGGGAGAAAAAAATACCAAGATTCAGAATCTTTTTCGTAATAGTCATATTGAAACTAGGGCACTTTATTTGCCTGAACTACAAGATGGGGCGCCCCCAGAAGAAACACCCCAATCCCTGATTGATCGACACCTTCGAGGGGCATTGGACATTGGATCTAAGGCGATTGAAAAGGCTCTTAAGGCTGGTGCATTAAACGCTAATGAAGTTGGGTTTATTGTTTGCACTACATCAACTGGTTTTTTATGCCCAAGCCTAACGGCTCACCTTATTAAGCATATTGGATTTAAAGATAGCATTCGTAGAATGGACTTAGTGGGTATGGGCTGTAATGCGGCAGTTAATGGCCTACAGGCAGCCACTGCTATAGCTCAATCAATGCCGGGGATCAGTGGTTTATTAGTTAGTATCGAAATCTGTTCTGCTGCCTACGTCATTAATCAAGATTTATCCACGGCAGTTGTTAACTCCCTGTTTGGCGATGGCGCTTCAGCTCTCGTTGTTAGGGCTGATGCTAAAGATAATTGGCAGGCTGGTCCAGCTGTCTTGGATTTTGAACCTCTCATTATTACGGACTCCATTGAGGCAATGCGCTACAACCTAGATGGAGCTAGATTATCTTTCTTTCTTGACCGTGATATTCCATACGTTATTGGAAGAAATGCCCAAATTCCTATTAATCGCCTTCTTGAGCGCCATGGCCTCAAGAAGGAGCATATCAAACACTGGGTATTGCATTCGGGTGGTAAGAAAGTAATTGACTCAATCGTTGAAAATCTAAACTTACCCCAGGAAGCTGTTCGCCATACTCGAAACATTTTGAAGCGTTATGGAAACATATCTTCCTCGGCGGTTATTTTTGCCTTGGGCGAATTGCTAAAAGAGGGTGTGGCTGAAGAAGGAGACTACGGAATTTTGATGGCAATGGGCCCTGGATCGTCAATTGAAACTGCGCTATTAAGATGGTAGTGCCTCCTATTTCATAGCAGTACTTTGGAATAGATTCAGCCTCCATTCCCCATGTTCTTTCAGCCAAATCGTAGTTGTGTAATTGTCTAGCCGCTTCTCTTCTCCCATTACCAGAACGGAGCCTCTGAGGAGCGATGTTTTGATGGCTACTTCATTGCGCATTTGAAATATCTGAGGGGTTATTTCAATTTTCTGATATTGAAGAATTTTGTGATTAATCTTATCTAAGTAACTTTCATAATTATCAACATAGGCATTCGAATGGATGTAAATTAAATCTCGTGAAAGTGTTTCTGAGAGAGTTTTCCAATCGCACTTCAGTTGAGCTTCTGTTATCAGGCTTTCTGTTTTTAAAATTTGAATTTCACTCATACGTAATTGTTAGGGTAAATGATTGAGGAATATGGACATCTAGAGAGGAGAAAGGCTTGAGAAAGTAAACACACCTCTTGAAATTTGATAGGATTGCCTAAAGAAAACATTATTTAAGCTGGTCATTAATAAGTACTTATAGAATACTGCCAGTATCTTTAATATATGAGCAAAATTCAATATTCTAGTAATTTAGACAAGAAGATGCATCTTCGAGATGGCGTAAGCCCCATCCGTCGTCTGCATCACGTTTCTAATCTCCTAAATAAAAGCATATATATTAAGGATGACTCAGCCATCTCCACAGTGTACGGTGGTTCGAAAGTGCGAAAACTTGAATATATCTTGCAGGATATTCTCAGTAAGGGGGCTAAGAATCTTGTAACTATTGGCAGTTGGGGCTCCCACCATATTTTAGCCACTGCACGTCATGTTGAAGCTTTGGGCCATAATCTTCATGCAGTTGTTTTGGCTCAGCCAGATTTGCCGCATATTGACTTTACGATTAGTCACTCCATCTCATCCGGTGCCCATCTTTATCCTGTTGGCAATGAATTGTTGGCATTTCTAAAAATAAGATCCTTGATGAAAGGGATGAAAAAATCGAATTTAGATCCTTATTTCATAAGCTTAGGCGGCTCTAGTGATTTGGGTGTTTTGGGCACCGTTAATGCAGCATTTGAGATGATTGATCAAGTGAATGGAAATTTACACTCTGATCATTTTCCAATTTATATGGCTTTGGGTAGCGGCAGTTCAGTGGCGGGCCTGGCTCTTGGTTTAGCTATGGCTGGCAAAGCAAATCCCATCAATGCGATCCAAGTAACATCAAGTATGGTGGTTAATCGTTTTATATTAAATCGATTATTGAATTCGGCAGCCCAATTATTAGTTGAATCGTCTCAACAGAAATCACTAGTTGCGTTGGCTGCAAGCTTGATCAAGATTGATAAGACTCATCTAGGAAGAGGATATGGTTGGCCGACAATAGAGGGACTAAATGCCATTGATATTTGCGCAAGGGATGATCTAACCTTAGATCCTATTTATACCAGCAAGGTTTTTTCCGCCCTGATAGCATCGAGCAAAAATGATGAGGAGGTGCTGTATTGGCATACACACTCTTATGCTTTGACTTCCAATCCCCTGGATCTAAGGCTGCCTTCATGGTATTTAGATAGAAAAAAACGTAAGCAATAAATACTTTTATATATTCATGAGTACAGAAAATACACTTAACACGTTTATATCAGATTTAAGTTCTAGCAGAGAAATTCTTCAATCTCTGGCATTTGAACGCCTCACCAATCAGTTATGGGCCATTGATAGGGTTAGCTCTGATAAAGGAGTGTTCCTGCCAAAGGATTTAATTTTTATAGATGACTTGCTTTCATTAATTGAGCAGACTTCCCCTTGCCTACAAAACAAAATTGGATGGCTGCTGGGTGTTCTCCTTGAGGCTGAAGGTGACATACTAGAAAATGATTTAAGAAAAAAAATTAAAGCGGGAATACCCAAGTATCTGAGTATTATTGATAATATTTTGAAACTTAACAAGACGGGCGCTGAAATATGTCATGTTGATGGGCTAATCTATTTACTTGGCCATTTTTCAGAAGATGCTTCATTAATTGGCGAGCGATTATCGGACTATCTTGGTGAGGATGTCTATCAATCCACTAATCTCGGTTTAGTTTTTTCTTTGCTTGAAAAGCATCCAGATAGAAGCAGGTTTCTTTTAGCGCATCAAGGTGCCAAGGCCTGTAATCAAGCTTTCGATGGAAGGCTGTCGATCTATAAGAATGTGCTGGCTTGTCCTGAGTGTCATGGCGCACTCGATTATTTTACGGACTCAGTTTGCTGTCGCAATTGTCAGGCCAACTATTTATGGTGTTCTGATTCTCCCAATTTGGTTCTCGGTGGTTGCGTAGATCCCGAAGAGTATCCAGAGTCTCTTGTCAAAATTTATGAGGCGGAGTCGCGCCCTAGATTTGTTCGTGTTATGGGCCAAGATTGGTCATCACTAATCACGATTGATAGGGAGCGATGGTATTTGAATCAGTTTTTACGTCCTGTCGACGGGCCGATATTGGATTTGGCATGTGGAGTAGGCAATTCAACCAAGCTATTGATAAATGGATTTGGAGGGTCGCGAGTAATAGCAATTGATTATAGTGCTGCAATGGTTCAATATTGTGAGGGCAATATTAAAGGCTCAACGGTAGTACGCGGCTCTTCTTCTGCACTTCCAATTGCAAGCGAAAGTCTTGGGGCCGTGAATTGTTCTGATGCCTTACAGGCTCTACCTGATCCGCAGCAAGCAATTAATGAGATAGCTCGCTGCATGCTTCCTGGGGCGCACTTTACTGGATTCACCTTTCTAGAGGCTTCATTGCCCTACAGTTATTTTCAGCATCGTTTGCATTATGCAAAAAGACATCTGTTTACTCTTGATGGGGTCAGTGAGTTTCTAGACAAAGGCGGCCTTGAGGTGGTAGATATTACAGTGATTGAAAGGGCAATATTTTTTACTGGCAAAAAACCAAAAAATCACCGCTACAGATCTAATAAAGTTATCGAGTAGTTAAGTTATTTGGTGTGAATTTATGAATATTATTTTCGCCCCAACGTAATGTGAGTACTGCAAACATGGTGTAGCCACCTGTGCGATTTTCTACCCAAGACTCTTTGTAGGCGCGAACGTTTAAGTAGGTCATTGGAGTATCGTTTCCTCCTAGGGTAAATAAATAACCTACCTCAGGTCCTAAGCCTAATACTCTCCCTTTATAAGGACCAACGGTGTCCCCACTGCCTCCATCAGCAGTTAACTGATAGTAAACATAGCCAGCAATACCTGCGGATAACTGTCTGGTAATGCCCTTGGACACTGCAAAATCCAAATGGGAGTCAATACCACTTTTATAATTAGTGGCAGTATTTTTAAAGTTGTTTGTGAAGCCGAGAACAGCGGAGCCTTCCCATTGAGTCTTTCTATTAGTGTATGTGTAAGCCCCTCCTGCATCTACTGCAGCGTGACCTAAACCCAGGTTGGCAAGATTGTTGCTATTGTAAGTTCCGGTTGGGATATTTCCGGTCACATAAGCCATAAAGTGGTTTTTGTTTCTATCTGACCAATATAGGTTAACAATTGGATATAGATCTGACATCCCTGGGGTTGTTTGATTGCCTGAATAAACCTGCAGTGGGCCCGCTGCATAGGTAACGGCGGTGAAGGCATTACCGGGGCCAAAGCCAATGCCAACTGAAGGCACGGCCCCTAAAATTTTGGTATCAAAGGTATAGCTTGGCTGAAGCAATAATGCAGTTGTTGTTGCGCTGACGTTGGAATTCAGGCTTGCACTGCCGGCCGGTACGGTTGAATTTTGAGTGCCCTTGTAGCTGTAGAACATCGTAGTTATTCCAAAGCCGGGGGAGGGTGGTAAAGCGGCACCACTTGCATATTGCCCTGTAAGCCAAAACCCACTTCCATTCTCATCGGCATATGACAGGGTACTGGTAAAAGTTAATGCGCTAAGCGCTAAGCATTTAGCAGATAAAGCTGCTATTTGTTCGTATTTGATATTCATTTGATGATTGAAAAGAAGCTGTCGAGAGTTGATGCGAATGGAAATAAATTAGCCATATATTAACTCTAAATACAAAATGGTTTTCTTAAATTCTCAAGGAAAATACCTATTTTGGTGCTGCAATGCGGGGGTAACTCAGAGACCTGTTGTCCAATGACTTTTTGTAATGTTTTTTGGGCCTCTATACGGGGAATGGTGAAGAGCAACAATCGATAGCGTTAACCAAAGGGTGATTAAAAATAGGATAAGACTAACGACTGCAAAGGTTTTATTGTTTCGATGTATGGCGACCGTTGTAAGTGATGCAATAAATGTGAGGCCCAGACTTAGATGCCATCTAATTAAACTGCTATCTAGTTGCCCTAATAAAATACGTCTATTGTGAGCTACTGATAAATTCGTTAAATTATCTGAATATACTTTTGCAGTAAATTGTGAAATGCATTTCTTACTCGATTGCGCATTATCTGGGCAAGTAAATCCAGGTGAAAAGATAGTCACAGACATATCTTGAATAGTTTGCCTTGCTTCAGGTGAGTCAATGTGATTTTGAGTAGCAATCCATTCATCTTTGATGCAGGTTTCTAGATAGTTATTTAATAAGTGCTATATTTTTTGTTGATTAGGATTGTGGAAATTGGGAATATTAGTCAAATTAATAACAGCCGACTCTTCGATTGCTAAATTTGCTTAGAGTCTTCCTGCCTTGCAAACTGATGTAATCAAATAAAACCAACCATAAAAAAGAATGTAATCGCTTACAGAGAAATGAATGGCCCGACAATGGGTTGCGCAACTAATCCTGAGAGAATATTGGTTGAAAATGAGAGCCAATATGAAAGAATTCCGATAGAGATAATTATGAGCGAAACTGGAGGCATTGGGCTATATGGGGTGCGGCTAATCAGATCCATCATGATTTATATGTCCACATTAGTTGCATTTTTTTGATCTAAATTGAATATTGGTTTGTGCTTTTATATTTGTCAAATAATATTATTAATGGTAATTTTCTGCGAGCGTAATCGAAAGCAGTAAACTTTAAAGAATGGGTTAAATAGTAGACATTCATACTATTGTCAGTTTCTCTTTAAAAGGTTGGGTATGAGAAATACGTTTTTAGCGCTACTGGCTTTTATGTCCCAATTGTGCGGTTGCACAACCTCCAGCTCAGTTGCCGCGCCATATATTTATGAGCCTCCTGCAGCAGGATCCTATCCAGGTGTCATAATTTTGCACACTAGTGCGGGCTTATATTCGCATGAAACTGATTATGCGCAGATGCTTACGCGCCAAGGTTATGTAACTGCTGTAATTGATTATTTCGCTGAAGGCGGGGTGGGGAATATTGCCAAGGCTTATGATGAGCTAAAGAAAAATCCTAAGGTGTCTGGGCAGCGTATTGGACTGGTTG
Source organism: Burkholderiales bacterium (assembly GCA_041307885.1). Taxonomy (GTDB): domain Bacteria; phylum Pseudomonadota; class Gammaproteobacteria; order Burkholderiales; family Burkholderiaceae; genus Polynucleobacter. The sequence goes on from JBFZCO010000077.1 coordinate 18,411, forward strand.
GCTTTTCTCGTGGAGCTTATACCGGCATTAATCAGGTAGCCATATGGGGTAATGATAGGCCCGTCAGCGCTATTGTCTCGTACTACATTGGTCCCAGCCTAAAGATCCCAAATCAAAATATCCCGCCCATATTATTTCTTCACGGCGATGAAGATAACAATGTTAATCCTGAAGAAATTCTCAAGTATTGTGATTTCCAAAAGGCTGGTGGGCGGGTTTGCCAAGTTCAAATATATGCACATGGTAGGCATGCTTTTGATCATCGCCAGGCTAGATTGGGTGGGTACAACGAGGAATTGACGAATTTAGCCAATAAAAAAGCCATAGAATTCTTGAATTATTATTTGAAAACTCTTCCCTAGAGAGTCTATTTGAGCTTGAAAGTCATTTAGATTCCTATATCCCCTAACCTATATTAAAAAATAGTCTTATATCTTGATGGGTATTGCTATTGAAACAGCCCCAAGATTTCTCAAAGGTCTTTTGTATTACTGGTGGATCGGGCGAGATTCGAGCCCGCGACTAAAGTATTAAAAGTCTACTTGGTATCGTTAGCTATCATCAGCCAAACTAGCGTTACCTAAAGTAACGCTTATTTCCTTAAAAACCATTTCGGAGCAACGAAGTGTGAAACGTTTGTTCCAAAAATCCTGTGGTTTTGAAAACCAAAGAGTGAGCTAGCACTTATTATGGTTTCTTTAAATCCACTACACAAAACGCTACACACTGATAATGAGACGCTGTAAGCTCTTGAAATCCTAGTGGTTTTCTTTGAGTGTCTGCTCTCATAATCCTTTGGTCCCAGGTTCAAGTCCTGGTGGGCCCACCAGAAAAGCAAACCCTCATCAGCAATGGTGGGGGTTTTGTCTTTTGAGCATTACTTTAAGTAATGGTTGGTATGTTGAAAAGTGTGTAGCCAATCTTTGCAAATATTTACAGCAGTTTAATCTCAATAGATTATGGTCTAAAGGTATTAAGGAGCTGCTTAAGGTCGTTAATAGACTTTAGGTTGGTATAGGTTAAGACTAGCTGAGGCTCAGTAAAAATAGTTTTAAGTAGCATCGCTTAAGTTGACCGGATTGTTCAAAGAGTTTAGATTGGGGATGTTAGCGGTAACCCATTTTTTAGTCTAAGGAAAAAATTGCCTATCTCCGATAAAAATCGTAGACACTTCATTGAGGTCTCTTCTGCTTTAGTCGGTTCACTGACTTTATCTCCAGGTTATGTATTTGCAAGAGATTTGCTTAGTCCTGTAATGACTAAATTGCCAAGTGATTCGATGTGGAGTCAACTCAGTAAAGATGTGAATGGGCGACTAGTAAAGCCCGAATTGCCATGGGCAAATATCTCTCCCGAGACTGTTCCTGCAAATTTAAAAAATCCTTGGTATCTTGAAGAGCAGGTCGGAGGAACCCAATCAACTGGCCTATTTCAGGCATGGACGTCCTCTAAAAGTGATTATGCGATTGAAGCGGAAGCGGTTGAGGATGTTGTAGCGGGGGTTAATTTTGCTCGAAAAAACAAAGTTCGTTTAGTTGTTAAGGGCACTGGCCATGATTATTTTGGTAGATCTTCTGCTCCGAACTCACTATTGATATGGACTCATAAGATGCGCGGCGTTACTGTGCACGATGGTTTTATTCCTAAGGGGGCACCAGATTCACATCTTGGAGTACGGGCGTTATCGGTTAAAGCTGGAAATCGTTGGTTGGAGGTTTATCAAGCTGCTACTAAGGCCAATGTATACGTTCAGGGTGGTGGGTGTACCAGTGTTGGTGCTTGTGGTGGGTTTGCACTCGGCGGAGGCTTTGGTTCATATTCTAAAAAATTTGGCAGTGGTGCGGGCGGAGTTATTGAGTTAGAAGTAGTTACTGCTAATGGCCAAGTGCTTACAGCTAATAAGTTTATAAATTCAGACCTCTTTTGGGCACTTCGTGGCGGGGGTGGTGGAACTTTTGGGATAGTTACTCGGATGACTTTATTGGCACATGATCTACCGAGTACTGATGGATGGCTTTATGGTTCGATTTCGGCTGCAAATGACGCGGCTTATGAAGAGTTAATTTATCGATATATAACTTTTGCAGGAGAGCGGTTATGTAATTCGAGTTGGGGCGAGGGCGTAACCTTTCGCAAAGAAAAAAATATCATTGATGTAGGGACAGCCTTTTTAGATACATCAGCCGAAGAGGCAATGCTTATTTGGGAGGAGTTCCTAGCTCCCTTAAAGAAGAGGCCAAATGAATTTAATGTGCAAATAGATTGCAAAATTCATGCATTTAAAGACAAATGGAATCCTCTAGTTCAAAAATCAGTAATTATGGATTCTCGCGAGGGCGCACCTGAGGGTTATTTTTGGTGGAAGGGAAATGATGTTGAGGTTGGCGCTTATTGGGCCAATTATCAAGGGCGGGGTATTCCCCTTGTTAGTATGAAGGGGGCAAATGCGAAAATACTTGCTAACGCAATCTTTAATGCTAGTCGCACAAGTATCATTCTTTTTCAAACCAACAAAGGATTGGCTGGCCAGCCACAAGAATCATATTTAAGAGACATAACAACCTCAATGAATCCGGCTGTATTTAAAAATGCAGGTTTTGTTACGCTCGCAAGTTGGGTTCAGTATAAGTATGTTGGGATTAAGGGGCATGAGCCAGATATGGTGCTGGCTGCTAAAGAAGCAGAAGGAGTTCATCGAGCTATGGCATACATAAAGAAAGCAACTCCTACAGGGGCATCTTATACGAATGAAGGTAGTTATTTTGAGAAAAATTGGCAGTCTGAATTTTGGGGGCATAACTATCCAAGACTCCTGGAGATTAAGAAAAAATATGATCCCACCCATGTATTTTATGTACATAATGGCGTGGGAAGTGAATTGATCGTTGGTTGATTGCCTAAGATGGTCCCTTGGAACAACGAGGTGTTAGACGGCTGCTCCAAAAATCCTGTGGTTTTCAAATCCAAAGAGTAGGGTGGTGTTTGCTGCGATCCTGTTAATCAAGTTACACAAATACTCACACACCGATAATGAGACGCTGTAGGCTCTTGAAATTCTAATGGTTTTCTTTGGATATCTGCTCTCATAACCAGAGAGCCTAAACTCAACCTAAAGCTAATAAGAAGTAGGCTTTAGAGGTAAAAGGTAAGGTTTGGTCAGTTGAGAGTTACTTTATGTAACGGCAAGTGAGTAAAAAAGTGTGTAGGTAAACATTACACAGTTTCCCGATTGGCCATACCCATTGATTATGTTCTGAGAGACCACTTTTGGCCAATAAGGGCCACATGCTTATGAATCCCATAAGGTTAAAACAACTACAATTATTGCAAATCAAATCAAATCAAATCTTACCTTTAAGCTGGATTAAAGTTTTATGAAATTTTCTCCAAATGCTTGTGCTGTTCCTCTTTCGCTGATTCTATATACTGGCATCGTGTTTGCTGATTCTGTTCCTGCCACTATTGAAACCAATATTCTGACTAATTCTGGCGCATTGCCTGTCAAGAGTGGTGCTACGAAATCTAAAGTGCCAATGGGCGATTCCGATAAGTTCAATCTTGTCAAGGAATTGGCTAACCCTGTCGCAAATTTAATTTCAATACCATTTCAGTGTGATACAGACATGCATAGTTGTGGCGTTGATATTTAGCTATGTATTTGCGGACATTGAAGGCCTATTTAGGCACCATGATTTTATAGAATCTAAGCGATCATTTTGTCATGGAAACGTCGAATGAATATTGGCATTAACCATAATGTATTTGTTTATAGTGTTGCCATATGTTGCTTACCGAGTTTTAGGGCAAGCCATGGGCCAGTAAAATTTACAGTCTTACTTAGACGGGGAAATGATTGCAGTAAAAAAAGAACGATTGATCTGCTTGCTTAGGAGGAATGATGTGTACTAGTTTTGCGTTAAAAGAAAAAGATGGTTCATATGTTTATGGTAGAACGATGGAGTTTGGTCGCGATATTGGAGAGGGCCTAATATTAATTCCACGAAATTATGCCTATCAAGGCGTTGGTATCGATAGCACATATGGCACAGGCTTAAATTGGAATGGCAAATATGCGTTTGTCGGCACCAACATATTTGGCCTGGATATTCTCCTCGATGGTATGAATGAAAAGGGGCTAAGTTGCGGATTGCTGAACTTGCCAAACTCAGCCGACTACCAAAAGCCAACAGCAGATGAGGGCAAGAACAGCATTGCTTCATTTCAAATGTTGGTCTATGCACTGGGTAACTTTGCTAATACGGATGAGGCCAAGGCAGGTTTTCAAAAGATTTTTGTTAACAGCGCAAGTTTTAAAGAGTGGCATGGCGTTCCTAGGTGCCATATGACACTACACGATGCGCAAGGCAAGAGCATTGTTATCGAGTATTTGAAGGGTAAATTGGTTATTACAGATAATCCAATTGGTGTTATGGCGAATGATCCACCGATGGAATGGCATTTAACCAACGTTGGAAACTTTATCAACCTGTCCCCCCTAGAAAAAGATCCACTAAATATTGATGGACTTACTTTCACGGCTCCAAGTTCTGGAAGTGGCTTGCATGGCATCCCAGGAGATTTCTTAAGCCCAAGCCGCTTCTTAAGAGCATTTGAATATAGTCTAGCCGCACAGAAATATGCTTCCGATCTTCCCAAGGTGGAATTAGCATGGAGACTTTTGAATATGTTTGATATTCCTCCGGGCTCTGTCATGATTCCAGCGGGCGATCCCTACGCTGGTGGAGTTAGTGGTTGGGAATACACTCAATTTAGTGTTGTTGCAGACTCTAAAAATCTAAACTATTACGTTAGGAACTTCAAGAGCCTCAATATCAGGAAGTTTGACTTGATGGCTCATGATCTTGATGCAAAGGCACCAAAGTCTTTTGCAATTAGCGACGTAACAACATACGAAACAATTCAATAATGACTTATTAGTTCAGTTAAGCCAGTCTGCGGGCTGGCTTTTTGACTGGCTGCTTTGGGTCGATAGCAGCCCCTTGCTATAAAGGAGTTACTTAAAGTAACGCTTCCTTACTGATAAATAGGTTTGGAGCAACGAAGTGCTATATGGTTGCTCGAAAAATCCTGTGGTTATGAAAACTAAAGACCGAGAGACCACTTCCTTTAAATCCATGAATTTGCTTACACACCGACGCTGACCACCCGCAGAGCCACTGTTTATATGGGTCTAATAAGGGCTTCTGCTCTCATAATCCTTTGGTCCCAGGTTCAAGTCCTGGTGGGCCCACCAACAAAATCAATGACTTAGCGTGAGAGCGCTAGGTCATTTTTTATTAATGTGTAGTCGGTGTGTAGCAAATATCACTGCTAGACCCCAACAGATATATGGCTCTAGCTTGGAGCAATGAACTACTAGTTGTCCGTAGGGTACAGATGCTCAAGGGCTGCTTTCGGCAAAAGTAGTCAGGAAAGATTCAAGCTCGCGACCAACAGATTTATCTCTTACTGAAGTAGGTTTCATCAAGCTGATTAAGTAGATTACGTAAAAATTCCTTCTACATCACTAATTCAGGCAATTAACGTGGACAATCCATTAGGATATGGGAATGAATGACTGGAGAAATGAATGAATTCAATTTACAACCACATAGTTTCAGCTAATAAAGTGTCGATAAAAACACTATTTGTAATTTTTGCTGTTCTTATTGCTGCCCTGGTGACAAGCGCTTGCGATAAAAAGCCATTGGATAAAAAGTCATTTAAGGCGGAGGTCAAGTATGCGCAGGTTGGGGATGTCAAATTGGCTTATTACACCCGCGGAGAGGGTCCACCGCTACTGATGATTAACGGCTTTCTTTCCACAATGTCTTTGTGGGATCCCGCTCTTTTAGCGGAGTTATCAAAAAATAACCAACTGATTGTTTTTGATAACCGAGGTGTAGGCTTATCTACAGATACAGCTGAAAACAATACGACCATGGAACAAATGGCTGATGATGCTGCAGGATTGGCCAAAGAGCTGGGTTTCAAAAAGGTCAATATACTTGGCTGGTCGATGGGTGCTCGGATTGCGCAACAGTTTTTAATTAGGCATCCAGATGTGATTAATAAAGCGGTTTTAGCTGCCGCTAATCCGGGCGGTAGTTATCAGATACCTGCCTCAGACGACGTGGAGAGCAAATTGAATAACCCCAATATTCCAGAGATGGAAAAGTTGGGTTTAGTCTTTACAGATAATGCGGCAGGAAAGTTGGCTGCAACTGAAGTTCTGGGACGCATCAAATTGGCAGTAGAAAATGGAGCGCTGCCGAATGACTTTAAGGTCTCCAAAGAAACAACCGTGCGTCAAGATCGAGCACGTACGACTTTATGGAGTAGTAATCAGAGTAATTTCGAAAATCTTAAAAACATTAAAACCCCAGTATTAATAACTGATGGCCGTTACGATGTGATTGATATTCCAAAAAACTCACAGTTAATTGCTAGTCAGATCCCATATTCCTGGCTGGCCTTTTTCGACGGAGGTCATGCGTTCTTGTTTCAGCAATACGGACGCTTTGCAGAAACTGTAAATGCTTTTTTAAAATGAATTTTGTTTCGCGCCGTATTAAGTGCCACCTTCGGGTGGTTTTTGCTTTAAGGCGAACGGCTATTTCAGTTCATTAGCTACAGTCAGCAAACGAGCGTTACTTAAAGTAACGCTCCTTAATCACACATAAAACGATTTGGAGCAACGAAGTGCTAAACGGTTGTTCCAAAAATCCTATGGTTTTGAAAACCAATGAGTGAGGTATTGCTTCTTGTGATCTTAGCCATCTAGTCACACAAAAGCTCACACACCGCTTAACAAGCGACGTAACCTCTTGAAATCCTAGTGGTTTTCTTTGGGTGTCTGCTCTCATAATCCTTTGGTCCCAGGTTCAAGTCCTGGTGGGCCCACCAGAAATGAAAATACCAACCTTCGGGTTGGTATTTTTTTGGTCATAATTTGATATGTATGGGGGGTACAGGTTATAAATCAAATAATGCCGACACATAAAAAACATCACTTCGTACCAAGATTTTATTTTGATCGATGGAAGGGGGTCGATCAAAAAATTACTTATTACTCTTGGCTAAATGATCAGCTTCATATAGGTAGAGTGAGCCCGAAGTTCGCCACTGTAGAAGAAGGACTATATTCGCTTGCGAATGTTTCTGAGGAAGAGACTCAATCAATAGAAAGAGAGTTTTTGGCTAAAAGAGTTGATGAAACTGGGGCTAGGGTGATGCGTAAGCTCCTTCATAACTCGACATCTAAGTTGTCGCAAGAAGATCGAGTAGATTGGACGAGATTTTTAGTTTCATTAAGAGTAAGAACTCCTGAAATGGTTAGGTCAATTCGAGAAGATGGCCCAAAAATATTTAGGACGGCACTAAATGAAAGGCCATCTGAATACTTAGATATTAAGAATGCAGCAGATCCCGAAACCCTAGAAAAATGGGTTGAGAAAAACTTTGGGTCACTAATTGATAACGCTGGAATGATTCACTTCCCCGCTTTTGTGGAAATGGAAAAGCCAATTAGCGTAATTAGTAATATGTTTTGGGAGATCATTGATTTCTCTTATTCTTCTCTCGAGCTAATAACATGTGATCGACCATGCCTGCTCAAAGGTAGTTTGGATGATCAAAATACAGTTTTAGTTTTGCCTATTTCACCAAGAAGAGCATTTTTCGCTACTCACACAAAAGAGCTAATGGAAAGATTGAAAAGTGAACCGATATCTTTATTGGCTAGAGCTTTGAATGACAATATGATTCATAGTGCGGTTAAGTATGTATATGCAAGGGAGGGATCTTTAGCACAGTTTGTTGAAAGAAGATTGAGGAAGGCTTGAAAGGCAATGTTGCAAGCGTTACTTTAAGTAACGCTTGCACTCCCCCAACTCTTCACAATCTCCCCATACTCTTCCACAACTAGCCACACTTTCTTTTGGCTAAATTGACCTCTGTTTTTCCTCCAATCAGGTTGCTCTAGCCTGGTGTCAGAAGTTAAAGTATGTGCATGTCAAATAAAAAAGAAAGTACACATCAACTCATACACCGTAACCTAACCCTCTATCAGCGCGAATATAGTGCCGTATGGCAATGTCGCTATAATGTGGATAACAAGTGGATACGGGCTACTACCAAAGAAACCCAGTTTGAATTAGCAGTCAATAAGGCTAAAGAGCTATTAGTAGAAGCGGAAATACGAAAACGCTCTGGTATCCCAGTTGTGACCAAACGCTTTAAAGATATCGCTATGCTAGCGATTGATAGGATGGAGCGAGATTTAAAGGGTGGTTTAGGCAAGTCAATCTACAAAGACTACATCCGTATTATTAATGAGCATTTCATACCCAGTCTTGGTCAGCGACTCATTACCAATATTAACTACGATGCCCTGCAGCAGTACTACGATGATCGTGAAGCGAAGTATGGATTGGCAACATCCAATAGCAATCGCACTAAGTTAGATGGCAAGACTAAGGAGAGCGTGCGACGCCCAGCATTTGAGCTGCATGAACTGAGAGTTGCTTAACTTCTAATGCTGTGAGGTTTTTGGCAAGCTTTGGAATTTTGTACCTTTCATGTGCCTAAAAATAATGTAATTAGATGATATGGTTTGGTATGGTGTAAGGCAAATACCCCAATTAATATATAAGCTGTATAGTTTTTGGAGGCATGGGGTGATATTATGTGAAATATGGGAATAGCATCACTCGTCTCCGCCAGATTGTGCATATGAGCCCTGTATTGGGGCTCTTTGTTTTTCTAGACGTCCAATTGACTATGAGTGGGCCTAATTATTTATGAAAGTAATTCGCATAGCGTGAACCCATTGATCACCAACCGCCTTGCAGTCATACTTGCTTTAGCTGGTCTTGGAATCGGCTGCCTATTGGTTATCTGGCCTTTCTTAACCTCATTGGCTTGGGCCATTATTTTAGTAACAAGTACTTGGGGTATTTTTAAGCGCCTCGATCGCTTATTTGGCAACCGCCGTCTGCTAACTGCGACGGTAATGACCTTACTTGTAACCATTGTGTTGCTGGGCCCGATCTCCGCTGTTGCGCTTGCACTCTCCGATAACATCAGTAATCTCAGCGCCAACATTATTGCCAGCTTTCAGGATGGACTGCCAGAGGAGGTGCTGCAGTGGCCGCACTATGTTCCCATCTTTGGGGATGCGATTGAAAATTACCTGCAACAATTTGTTCGCGATAAGACGCGACTCAAAGTTGAACTGCAGACCTTAGCAGCACCTTTGCAAGCATTTGCAATAGCAAGCGGCCGAGTTGCTTTGCAAGGTGTCTTGGATATGGCTCTGTCGGTGTTTCTAACTTTCTTTTTCTTTTTGCATGGCAGCAGCTTATCAAGCAAGCTCTCCGTATTTGCAAAGCGACTCAGTGGCGAACGCGGCGAAAGTCTGATTACCGTTGCTGGCGAAACCGTGCATGGTGTTATCTACGGCGTATTGGGTACCGCATTGGCTCAAGGCGTTCTGGCAGCAATTGGCTTTGCAATAGCAGGTATACCATCCTCGATATTGCTTGGGCTGATGACTTTTTTTCTGTCCGTCGTGCCGGTTGGCCCGCCTTTAGTTTGGGGCGGCGCAGCATTCTGGCTATTTCAGCAAAACGAAACGGGTTGGGCTATTTTTGTTTTGGCCTGGGGTTTTTTATTGGTAAGTACAGTCGATAACATCATCAAGCCCTTCATTATTAGCAGGGGCTCCAACTTGCCTTTTGTGGTGGTGTTTTTGGGTGTGCTTGGTGGTGTGATTGCCTTTGGTGTGATTGGGGCATTTTTAGGGCCCGTTTTACTTGCAGTCACATACCATCTCATTCTTGAGTGGACATCCGATACCAAAGACAGGGCTTAATTGAGGATTGGTCCACGGTCTATCTATTTATAGGCTCAATCAGGTTGTTAGCCTTGTGGCTGAAGGACATAGCTCTAACAGCTTCCATTGCATCATCAGTGGTGGCCGCTGTACCTTCAATAGCTATAAATGCAAGGGTTATTTGATTTGCCCAAGGATGCTTTAATGCGGTTGGTATTTCATTCGACTGACTCAATTCTTATTAACTAGAAAACCATTGCCATGAGTAGTAAAAATAAACAGACACCATTCCTTACATTCTTTTCGAATGAATCATCTGGCGGCATCATTTTGGCGCTGGCTGCAGTAGCTGCTCTGATTATTAGCAACTCCTCTTATGGAGATTGGTACCAAGCCTTTTTATCTATTCCGGGGCAGGTACTCATTGGCGATGGCGGTTTAGTCTTGTCAAAACCCCTGATTGTTTGGGTTAATGACCTGTGGATGGCTGCCTTCTTTTTCTTAGTCGGCCTAGAAATCAAGCGCGAGTTTTTGACAGGAGAATTATCCGGTCCTGGCCAATTAACTTTGCCAGCGCTATCCGCCCTAGGCGGTATGGCAGTGCCTGCCCTGATTTACGTGGCGTTGAATCAGGGTGATACCGTAGCTTTGCAGGGCTAGGCAATACCGGCCGCAACCGATATTGCCTTTGCATTAGGCATTGTGGTTTTACTGGGCAGTAAAGTGCCGCTGTCTCTAAAAGTATTTTTAACCGCCGTTGCGATTATTGATGATCTATTGGCCATCGTCATTATTGCGCTGTTCTACACCTCTTCTTTATCACTCACGATGCTGCTGGGGGCCTTTGGTGCTGGATTGGCTTTGCTTGTATTGAATCGTCTCAAGATTACTCGGGTCGATGTCTACATCTTAGTGGGAATTGTGATGTGGCTTTTTGTATTAAAGTCAGGTGTGCATGCCACATTGGCTGGTGTTGTTACTGCGCTGGCAATTCCAATGCGCGATAACCGCGGCACCTCGCCACTGGAAACCGTAGAGCATGGATTGCATCCATGGGTGACTTTTTTAATTTTGCCTGTCTTTGCTTTTTCTAATGCGGGTGTTGTTTTATCGGGGGTGACACTCGACACCTTGCTTGCGCCAATCCCGCTGGGAATCATTCTCGGCCTCTTTGTTGGTAAAACGATTGGTGTCTTTGGTGTCAGTTATTTACTGATTCGGCTGGGCTGGGTGAAGGCACCTGCGGGCGCTAACACCATGCAGTTGCTGGGCATCAGCATTTTATGCGGTATCGGTTTTACGATGAGCCTTTTTGTTGGCGGATTGGCTTTTATTGGACTTAACCCCAGCTATACCCTGCAACTTAAAATCGGCGTACTGGGCGGATCTTTGGTGTCCGGTATTGTTGGCACTATTTTGTTGCTGCTGGCAGCAAAGCGGAAGAAGACCGCATGATGATTGTCTAGTACTATTTTGGTGAAGGCTGCTTTGAATGCATCTTTACCATCTCTCGATTTTCGTTATTGATTAATTCACCAGTCGATTGAGTGTGAATGCCAGCGGCATTGGCTTCATCGGTATCGATGTGCATTTCGGTAACGTACCCTTCTTTGACTCGAATCAAGGTATTTTTAAACATAAGGCTTCTTTTTTCATCTCCCAATTGCATGCCCACATAATCCCCATCGTGTAGTTGCATTGCTTTTGCATCTGCTGGGCTCATGTGAATGTGGCGGGCCGCAAGGATAAGGCCATCGGTTTTTGCTTCTCCAGCAGGGCCTCTGACGGTAACGGTCGGGGTGCCGTCTAACTTTCCTGAGTCGCGTATGGGTGCATCTAGACCTAAGGTGTAGGTGTCCGTAGCAGACACTTCAATTTGGGTGCGCGCGCGCGTTGGCCCTAATATGCGCACTTTTTTAAAGGAGCCAGAGGGGCCAATGAGCTCAACGGTTTCATTGGCAGCCCAGCCTTCTGGTTGAGTAAGACCTCGGGCTTTGGTGAGTTGATAGCCTTTACCAAACAGCTGTTCGACCAAGGATTGACTTGGGTGTATGTGCCTTGCAGATACTGCAACGGGAATGCGCTGCTGATGAAACGGTGGGTCGGCTGGATGAAGGCTATCCTCTAGTCCCGGATGTTCGCTAATCGGCAACTTTTGCAACAGTGCTTTAACTTCCTGAGAAATCATCCACTGCTCACAGGTCTGAGTAACCAAAATCTGTACTCGCGAACGGTCATTCTGAATCTGCGGGGCTTCAAAGCCAATCAGTTTGAGGGCTTGATTTTTCTCTGCATCCAGCTCCATACCAAGATACTCAAATTGAGTGCAAATGCGATGACGCATGGCTGCTGAATTCTCACCAACACCGCCAGTAAATACAAGCACATCAATGCCGCCCATTGCAGCAGCATAGGCAC
>JBFZCO010000078.1:0-3577 GCA_041307885.1 Burkholderiales bacterium
ACATTGGAAAAATATCGATACCCACTGAAGTTCTAATCAAATCGACGGTTTTAAGCAATTTCGATATAGGCATGCTTCAGAATCATTCGCAAACTGGATACGATATTCTCAAGAATATTCACTTTCCGTGGAATATTGCTCAAACAGTTCTTCAGCATCATGAAAGACTTGATGGAAGCGGTTATCCAAATGCGCTGAAGGAAGATGCCATTTGCCAGGAAGCCAGAATTATTGCTGTGGCCGATACAGTTGAGGCGATGTCATCAGATCGACCTTATCGCAAAGGGAAGGGCATTGCTGCCGCATTAGATGAAATTGAAATGGGCAGCGGAAAACAATTCGATGCAGATGTAGTGGCTGCTTGTTTAAAGATATTTAGAGAAGATTCCTATACCTTTCCATCTGAAAACTAGTAATCATTCTTCGAGCACTGCTTAAACTACTAGACCTCTTCAGTGGGCAAGCTAGGCCAAGGTCAATATAGACCTACTATTCAATTTGCTTCATGATCATATTTTGTGATGCTATTGGTGCAGGGAAGCCCGCCTGTGTTAATGCCTCACTCATGACGCGATTGCTATCAAAATAGACTTGCCAATAGTGATCATTGTTGCAATAGGGTCGCACTGCTAAGACTGGGCCAACTAGATTAAATTCCAATATATTGACTTCAACCGCGGGGTCTTGCAATACATTGGGGATGCTGGCAATCTTTTCACGTAGAAGATTCATGGCTGCTGATTGATCTGCTGCTCCAGAGAGTTGGCACTTGAGATCGACCCTGCGGTATGGGGTATGACTAAAGTTTTGAATCGTATCACCAAGAATCTTATTGTTACCGATCATCGTGGCGATGTTATCTGGCGTATTGATGGTTGAGGAGAAGAGGCCAATTTCCTTTACTGTGCCGGTGATGCCTCCTGCAGTAATAAAGTCGCCAACCTTAAATGGACGCAACACAATAATAAAAACACCAGCAGCAAAGTTTGATAGTAGGCCAGCCCAAGCAGCGCCAATTGCTACACCTGCTGTCGCTATCAAAGCGGCGAAGCTAGTAGTCTGAATGCCAAAGTATCCAAGAATACCAATGACTAATAGAATATTTAAAGTCACTGAAACAACAGACCCTACGTAACGCAAAATAGTCGGATCTAGCTTTTGGGTCTCTAGAGTTTTGCGTATGACGCTTAAGGCCAGACCAATCAACCAGCGACCAATGACCCAAAAGGCAATAGCTGCCAATATCTTGAGCCCAATATCAGTCGCTGCAGTGATCAAAATATCTTGAATACGGGCTATATCAACTTGATTCATTACTTTTTTCCATGATGATTAAATAAGCTTAGTTACTTGATGAATTATTTCTAAAAATCATCCATAAGGATATTGGCTGTGCAGATAACTTATTGGGATGCAAGCGGAAATCTTCGGGCTTCCGTAAACCGAGCAGCCCAATATGGGGCTGTAATGTATTCAAGCCGTACTGTGCCACCTGCACTAGGAGCATGAACAAAGCGACCTTGCCCTACATAGATTCCTGCATGAGAATACTTTTCGCCGGTAGTGTTAAAGAAAACGAGATCACCTGGTGCTGGTGGTTGACCGCCAACACTTTGGCCCCTTCTACTCATTTCTTGGATGGTCCGAGGTAGTTTGATATTAGCGGATTTATTGTAGACATAAGAAATGAGGCCGCTGCAGTCAAAACCCCCCTTAGGATTATTGCCGCCAAAGCGATAGGGCACTCCGACTAAGCCTACTGCAGCAATCGAAATGTCCTCAGTACCCACACTGGTATCTTGTTTAAATTGAGTGACTTTTGCCGTGTTTGAGCGTGCACCAAACGTGCTGCAACCGGATAACGTGAGGGCGCAAATAAAAAAGCCGCACCCAATCAGAGTGCGGCATAGGAGTGGCGTATTAAAGTGCGTCAGCAGCATGATCTGCAAGGCGTGAACGTTCTCCTCGAGCCAAGGTGACATGACCACCATGACGCCAGCCCTTAAAGCGATCTACAACATAAGTAAGACCTGAAGATCCTTCAGTGAGGTAGGGAGTATCAATCTGAGCAATGTTTCCGAGGCAAACAATTTTTGTACCTGGACCAGCACGAGTGACTAGGGTTTTCATTTGCTTCGGAGTTAAGTTTTGGGCTTCATCAATGATGACAAACTTACTGACAAAAGTTCTACCGCGCATGAAGTTCATACTTTTGACTTTAATGCGTGAGCGGATGAGTTCTTGGGTTGCAGCGCGCCCCCATTCACCGGCATTATCTTCATTGCGGTGAAGTACTTCGAGGTTGTCGTCAAACGCACCCATCCAAGGCTGCATTTTTTCTTCTTCTGTTCCTGGTAAAAATCCAATATCTTCACCTACTGGGACAGTCGCGCGCGTAATGATGATTTCGTTATAGCGTTTGCTATCTAGTACTTGCTCAAGGCCAGCAGCTAATGCCAGCAATGTTTTTCCAGTGCCAGCCTGCCCCAATAGGGTAATGAAATCGACATCTGGATTCATCAGGAGGTTCATGGCGAAGTTTTGCTCGCGATTGCGTGCTGTCACACTCCAAACATTATTTTTCTGATGAGAGAAGTCTCTCAGGGTTTGTAACAGTGCAGTTTTGCCATTAATTTCTTTTACTTGGGCATAGAAAGGGGTAGAGCCATCAGGATTTTCTTGATAGACAAATTGATTGACCAACATACTGGGCACTAAAGGTCCTGTAACACGATAAAACATCGTGCCCGACTTACCATCTGCCCAACTTTCCATAGCCTTGCCATGCTTTGGCCAAAAGTCTGCAGGCAAGGTCATTACCCCTGAATACATCAGGTCACGATCTTCTAGCACTTGATCATTAAAATAATCTTCTGCAGGCAAGCCTAAGGCGCGAGCCTTAATACGCATATTGATATCTTTGGATACCAGCACAACTTCTTGACCCTTGCGACTCTTTTGAAGCTCGCTGACAACCGCCAAAATCAGGTTATCGCCCTTACCCTCAGGTAAGCCTTCCGGTAAAGCTTGTGTCGTCAGTTTGGTCTGAAAGAACAGACGACCAGAAACATCTTGATTGCCTAATTTATTGAGCGGGATTCCTTCGTCAAGGGTGCCGCTAGTGCCTGCTACCAATTGATCTAAGGAACGGCTTACGGTACGCGCATTACGGGCTACTTCTGTCATCCCCTTTTTATGATTATCTAATTCTTCAAGGGTTGTCATTGGCAGAAATAGATCGTGTTCTGAGAAGCGGAACAGCGAGCTAGGATCATGCATCAGCACATTGGTATCGAGAACGAAAAGGCTAGGGGGTCCAGTACGAACAGCACGCTTTGCTTTTTCTGGGATAACGGCAGCTTTATTTTCAGTGCGGTTATTTTGAGTCGGCCTACGATCACTTTTGATTTTTTCAAGAGCGACTTCGGCAGCAGAAAGATCTTCCTCGGCATTACCAACCCAATTGGATGTTTGACTTTCCAATGCAACTGGCTTTGCTGGAGTGGGGCGCTTTTTTAAATCAGGAGTGTCCTTACCGCTAATTTTGACTTGGCCAGCAATTTGAGTTGGAATTGGG
>JBFZCO010000079.1:0-4880 GCA_041307885.1 Burkholderiales bacterium
ACAAGTTATAGCTTGGGGCAGGACCTTGCTCCCAGTCTGCCAATCTATTTTGTTGAAAGCTATAAATATAAGTTGCATTGGTAAGCCAACCATTTCGTTGATGAGCAATTTCAGCGCCAATTCGTGGAGCTGGTTGCAGGGGTAGGTTGCCCCCAGCATCAAAAGTTCCCTGTGAGGCATCACCAAAAATCCGGCCGCCAACTCCGTGCTGTCTCCAGTTGTAAGTGAGTTCACCTTCAACCCCTTTAATTGTGGCGGAAGCTTGTTGAGCTACTACAACTGAAAAGTCTTCCGCATCTGGAACAGATTGACCTGTGTAATAACCATAAATATAGTTATTAAAGCGATTAGCATAGACGCTAGCTTTTCCACGCAACAAGCCGCTGGTCTTTTGAATATTGAACTCGAGATTATGTGAGGTTTCTTTATTGAGGTTGGGATTACCAATATCAAAGGTTGCTGTCGATTCATGTGCGCCATAAGAGTAGAGCTCTTGTGCGCTCGGAGCACGCTGCGAAACTGTATAGGCTAAGCCGGCGCCATGACCTTGCATAAAATTCCATAAGCCACCAGCAGAATAGGACATCAAATTAAAGTTTCGATTTTGAAGTGCAATGCTTGGTGTATCGCCACCTGTATTCATTTCTTGTGGAACTAATTCAGTGCCTAAGTTCGGATTCTGGGCAACATTGTTATATCGCAAGCCAAGATTACCTTGCAGGGATTTCCATTTACCTTCTTCAATCCAAAATAATGCACTCGAATTGGTTTTGGTAGGCGGAACAATTGCATAACTTCCAGTGCCAACTTCGGTGGCATTTAAAGATGATGCTGTAACTTGCGCACCAAACGTGCCTTTCCATCCAGCAATTGGATTGTGTGCTAATTCAAGGCGTGCTTCATTGGCAATGTTCTTCCACTGCGAAGCTGCCTCACCTTGGTTTGTAAATTCAGTGTGGTTGTAATTGGTATTGGCGGCACTAAATTTAAAAGAAGAGAATCCTGCAAATGGATCACGCGTTTGATGTTGTAAATCATAGCGATTCTGTGATTGATTAATCGAACCACCTTCGGGCGTTGGAATTCCGTAATTATTATTCAAGCGCTCAACAGATACGCCGGTGTATCCAGACTTACCTATGTAAGATGCCCCAAAGCCCAAGTTATTTTGATTGCTAAAAGTATTGGGAAGTTTGCCAGTGTAATTGGTAGCCTCAGCACCTTCTGGTGGAACAGTCCATCCACCTGGAGCCTGAATAGAGCCGCCAGGAATGGTGTAATTATTTGCATTGTTAATCGCCGTATCAACGTGTACTGCTACTGAACCAAATGCGCTATCGACTTCTAATGCGCCAGCTCTCCCGTTATTCACGGTTTCATAGCTGGTATTGATTGCCCCGGTTGGTCGGTCTGGAAGATTGGTCAAGATGCGGTCATTGACCACATTGACTAAGCCGCCGCTTGAGCCTGAACCATAGAGTAGGGCTGCAGCGCCACGCAAGATTTCGATTTGGTGGGTATTTTGCATATTGTTACCAACCGCATGATCTTGTGAGATGTTAGATACATCCCCAACCGACAGACCATTTTGCAAAATTTGCACACGTGGACCTTCAAGACCACGAATAACTGGGCGAGATGATCCGGCACCATATCCAGTTGCCGATACGCCAAGCTCATTTGCAATCGTAGCGCCAAGAGTGGTGCCTAATTTATTGAGGAGCTCATCGCCCTGCAAAATTTTGGTTGGTGTCAAAATGCTCTGCGCTGCTTCTTGTGAGCCAGTAGCAGTTACCTCGAAAGAGGGTTGTGATTGAGCCATAGCGCCTGTGCTGATGAGCCCTGATACAAGAATATAGATAAGCTTGTGCTTAGCTAACGGTTGGCTAGATGGGTGCATTTCATTCTTTCATTCAAATACTCGCATTCACTTGGAATAGCGAAAAAAATCAGGTCACCAAACAAAAAATTTGGTGAATTTATTAGATTTACAGAATGAAAGAGGGTGGGGCTCTAGATTGATACAGCCCAACATGAATGCGCTCAGGCCTAGATTGATCAGATGCAATGAGTATTGCATTTGGAGTTTTATTGCTTATAAAAATATTGACATCGGATGCAATAAATCCGGCTAGGGTTAAAGCATCAAGTAAGTGGCAGCTAGCTGAACCATGCCCTGAAGCCGGGATATGGTCATGGCAGCTTAGTTCAGCACTATTGCTATGGATGCCGGAATGGGCGATGTTATGAGCAAAGCCAATCCAGTGAGTGCCAATTAAGCTAGCAAGCAGAAAACTCAGGGCAACAAATCCCCGGAATCGTTTACTGTTTTTGCTTAAAATTGAGGCGCTCATGCCCTGCATCTTACAGTATTTGCCCCTCAGGGCCTTCTCAGTGTAGAATATCGGTTCCGTCGGAGTGTAGCGCAGCCTGGTAGCGCACCTGCTTTGGGAGCAGGGGGTCCAAGGTTCGAATCCTTGTACTCCGACCACTTTCTCATCAGCTTTACGATTTTTAGTCCCAGTACATACTGCCTATAGCTCAGCTGGATAGAGCAACGCCCTTCTAAGGCGTAGGTCGCACGTTCGAATCGTGCTGGGCAGGCCAAATCTCCTCGGTTTAGTGCTACAAAAGGGCGCCAATCACAGCCCTATTCAAATTCACATCCAACTGAATTAAATAAGTTTTACACGCCCGCTCGGTAAATCGTAAATAGCCCCGACAATCTTCAGACTTCCTTTCTTTACTCGCTCACTCAAGATGGGGTTTGACTCCTTTAGTCTCTCAACATTTAATCGAACATTTTCAACCGTAGCTGCATTAACGAGATCCTTACCCTTCGATTTTTTGCTAGCCTCTCGAACGGCAGGAGCAATAGCTGTGGTTAAAGCTTGAATGTGACCTGGGAAAGATGCGTTTTGCGTATATGCCTTTACTGAAGCATCAATCGCACCACAGCTGGTGTGTCCTAAAACCATTATTAAAGGTGCACCTAAAACAGCGGTACCGTATTCCAGGCTTGCCAAAATATCTGTGTTAACAAAGTTACCAGCTACCCGTGTTACAAAGAGGTCACCACGTTCCTCGTTAAACGCTAACTCAGGACTTATACGAGAGTCGGCGCAACTGAGGATACAAGCGTAAGGATTTTGACCTCGGGCAAGAGCACCCCTGGTTTCATCTACATTGATTTCCAACGTTTTACTTTTTGCATAAACAGCATTGCCAGCCATGAGGCGAGAAAGTGCTTGATCCGGATTAAGAACATTCTCCGATTTAGGGGGATTCGCGGGTTGAGCAAATGCAACGCCTGCCGATGCTATGAGTCCGCCAATAGAAAGCAAACCTGCCGACCTTAGAACAGTTCGCCGAAGTGGATCGTTCAGTGATTGAGAAGGTCCATTTATTTTTTTAGCGTTGCATAGGGTGCACATAAGCAATCTTTCTAATCAGATTTATTTCAATTGAAGTGAGTGTAGCTATTTAACTAAAACCTAAATGCAGATGTACTTGATTGCGTGAAAGATAGCGAACTTTCTAGATCTTATACCAATCATTCTAAATAGATAGCTTTAAAAAACCCGCTGAATTAAAAAGGTGAGGTAAATTGAGGGATTAGTGGAGTGATGGCCCTTGTTTAGAGTTAATCCACTGAGGTGTTTGGAATTTTCACGAGCTAATCTAATCGTCATGTTGCCAATTTTGTACTCTTATCGCAGATGTCCTTACGCTATGCGCGCTCGCATGGCCTTAAAGTATGCTGGCATAGAACTTGAGCATCGAGAAATTGAGTTGCGTCATAAGCCGCGATCGATGTTGGCAATATCCCCTAAGGGGACGGTACCGGTTTTCACTACTGATGGGATTGTGCTCGAACAAAGCATCGACATTATGCGGTGGGCTTTAGCCCAGTCCGATCCTGATGGATGGGCAAGTGTTGATGAGCAAGTTGCCCAAATTTGGATTGATCGCAATGATGGTCCATTTAAGGTGTTGCTTGACCAATACAAGTATCCCAATCGCTACCCAGAGTGCAAGCCAGATGAGGTTCTACAAAGCGCATTGAACGAGATGCTCATGCCAATGGAGGAGACCCTCAAGGTGCAGCAGCATCTATTAGCCAACCGAATGACTTATGTTGATATTGCTATCTTTCCATTCATTCGCCAATTTGCCATGGTCGACCCCCAAAGGTTTGCTAGCCTGCCCCTACAGTCTGTGCAGCAATGGTTGGACAGGCATCTTCAATCTGAGCTATTTCTTTCGGTGATGCAAAAGTATCCCAGCTGGCATGACTGAGTAGCTTGCTTATATACCCATCTCTTTAAAGACTTCCTTAGCGCAACGAAAGCTATCAATTGCCGCAGGGACGCCGCAATAAATTGCGGTTTGCAAAAAGATTTCTTGGATATCTTCCTTGGTGAGTCCGTTATTGATGGCGCCTTTGACATGAAGCTTGAGTTCATGAGGGCGATTTAAGGCAGTGATCATAGATAGATTAATGATGCTACGAGTTTTGCGATCTAAGCCAGGGCGATTCCAGATTTCATTCCAGCAATATTCGGTGACTAATTCTTGCATCGGCATATTAAATGCATCTGCATTTTTAATGGAGTTGTCGACATACTCTGCACCCAATACTTCACGACGGGTTTTTAAGCCTTTTTCAAATGCCTCTTTATTCATGATTATTCCTTTTAGTTTGAGTGTGATGAATGACGCTATATTGCCACTATTCAGAGTGTCGGGTTTAGCCTAGAATGATTCTGATGAACAATAGACAAGCCCGCAGTATTCTGATCACATTGATTGCTCTAGGCGCTTTAGTGGCCTGCTCGGCAGACAAGTTAGAGGCCCGCTTACAGGCTGATCCACAATGC
>JBFZCO010000080.1:0-12133 GCA_041307885.1 Burkholderiales bacterium
TGCGGATCACGACTTAATCCAACAGCTAAAAAAACCACTAAGACAACAAACAATACGAGCGGAATTAAAAACTTGGCTTTCATGCCACCGCTTTCCGTAACTTCATACGATAGCGTTTATCGGACATTGCCAAAATGCCGCCAATTGCCATCAGCAGGCATCCACCCCAGATCCAGTCAACAAAGGGTTTGTAGTAGACACGAACAGCCCATGCCTTATCTTCCAACTCTTCACCTAGCGAAACATATATATCCCGTGTTAAACCAACATCAATTGCCGCCTCAGTCATTGGCATAGTTGAAGAAATATAAATACGCTTCTCTGGATACATAGTTGCTTCAAGCTTGCCATTACGCGTTAGCAAAAACGTGCCTTGCATTGCTTTGTAGTTAGGTCCTGGAACGGGCTCAACCCCCTTCAATTGAATCTCATATCCACCAACGCTAACGCTTTCACCAGCAAGCATACGAACATCTTTTTCTTCTTGGTAAGTACCAACCATCGTGACACCAATGACAAATACCGCTATTCCCAAATGCGCGACCTGCATACCCATAAACGACCGCGTTGGCTTGCCAGCTTTGGCCTGACGAATAATCTGCATCACACCTGAGGCAATCACCCAAAATGCCAATAAGAAACCTAAACTACTCAACCAAGTAAATTCACCCATCACTAAAGGGATGATGATGGCGGCCAAAACAGCAACTAAGGCTGCAATCCATAAGCGCTTGATCACAGTAAATAGATCAGTATTTTTCCAGTTAGTCCATGGGCCAATACCCATTAACACTAATAAAGGAATCATGATTGGTACAAAAACGCTATTGAAATACGGAGGTCCTACAGAAATTTTTCCTAAGTGCAATGCATCGATCAGCAAAGGGTATAGCGTGCCCAGCAAAATAGACGCAGCTGAGGCAACTAAAAAAACATTTCCAAGCAAGATAAAGGTTTCGCGCGATGTAAAGCTGAACTTCCCACCAAGAGTACTTTTCGGTGCGCGCCACGCATACAAAATGAGCGAGGAACCCACAACCAAGATAAGAAATATCAAAATGAAAACGCCGCGCTTAGGATCTGTAGCAAAAGCATGCACAGAGGTTAAAACGCCAGAACGCACTAAAAAAGTTCCTAAAAGGGATAAGGAGAATGCGCTGATTGCTAGTAAAACAGTCCAGCTTTTAAAGACGCCCCGCTTCTCAGTTACAGCCAAAGAGTGCAGCAAAGCGGTGCCGACCAACCAAGGAATAAAGGAAGCATTTTCGACGGGATCCCAAAACCACCATCCACCCCAACCGAGTTCGTAATAAGCCCACCATGATCCCAAAGCAATACCTAAAGTGAGGAAGATCCACGCAGCTGTTGTCCAAGGACGCGACCAACGCGCCCATGCAGCATCTAAACGACCGGATAATAAGGAAGCAATCGCAAATGCAAATGCAACAGAAAAACCAACATAGCCCATGTACAGCATTGGTGGGTGAAATACGAGACCGGGATCTTGCAGCAACGGATTTAAGGAGCGTCCTTCTTGCGCAGCGGGAATAAGTCTCTCAAATGGACTAGAAGTAGTGAGAATAAATAGTAATAAGCCCGTAATGACCAAACCCAATACACCTATCACTCGGGCAACCATAAATTCGTCAAGTGCTTTAGACAGCTGGGAGACTAAAAAAGTCCAGGTTGCCAATAGAAATACCCACAGCAACAAAGATCCCTCATGTCCACCCCAAACCGCCCCCAGACGGTACATTAAAGGTTGCTGTGTGTTTGAATGTTCTGCCACATACAAGACAGAAAAATCATTGATATAAAAGCTCCAAGCCAAAATGACAAAAGAAATAGCTAGCAAAACAAATACTGTTTGCGCTGCTGGTCTAGCCAACATGAGCCACTCACGCCTTCCTTGATGCGCACCGACTAAAGGCAAAATGCCTTGAAGAATGGCAACGCACAAGGCCAGAATTAATGCGTAATGCCCAAACTCAGGAATCATTATTTATTTCCATTTTTCTGAGCCTGATCCAAAGCATGCTTAGCTTCGGGTGGCATATAGTTTTCGTCATGCTTCGCTAATACTTCGCTAGCAACAAATTTTCCATTCGACTCTAGACGCCCTTGAATCACAGCGCCTTTACCTTCTTTAAACAAATCTGGAAGTATGCCGGTATAGGCAACAGGAATATCTTTAGCCATATCAGTAATGACAAAGTTGACTGTTAAGCCATCCCTCTTAACTGAGCCATCTTTCACCATTCCACCAATGCGGAAAGCTTGATCCTTAGGCGCATTACCTGCCGCCACTTCGCTAGGAGTGACATACAGGGCAATATTACTGTTGAGTGCATTTAAAATCAGCACTGCGGCTAGCCCTATAGCTAGGAGTGCACCAACAATAATGGCGGCTCTTTTATGTCTGGGTTTCACTTGCTAACCTTTTGATCAAATTCTGATGCCAAAACTTCTTTATGAAGTCTAGCGACGATTGCTTTATGGCGAGCACGCACAGCCAAAGGCTCTATGATTAAAACCAATGCACAGGCAGCAAAACTAGACCATACATAAAGGGCGTATCCGCCCATTGCGAAGAATTCAGCTGGACTATTCCACATTACTGCTTCACCTCTTTTAATTCCTTAACCCAATCAGTATGAGCCTCACGCTCTAAGATGATGGCTCGTACACGCATTAACCCTACTGCAATTGAGTACATCCAAAAACACAAAGTCATCAATAGCATGCCCCAAAGCATAGTTTGCGCCATTGCAGGTGCTTTTGTGAGTGAAACAGAGGCGCCTTGATGCAAGGTGTTCCACCACTTCACAGAAAAATAAATAATCGGGATATTCACAACACCAACTAAAGCCAAGATAGCTCCTGCCTTATCTGCTCTACGCACATTATCAATTGAAGCTTGTAAGGCGATAAAACCCAAATAGAGAAAAAGAAGAATCAGCTCAGAAGTTAAACGAGCATCCCATACCCACCAAGTACCCCACATCGGCTTACCCCAAAAGGCGCCGGTCCATAAAGATAAAAAAGCCATCCATGCACCAATCGGAGCAAGAGCTTGCGCCATCATGGCAGATAGACGGGTATTAAAAATCAGGCCTAAACCTGCCCAAGTCGCCATCACCAAATAAATGAACATGGACATCCAAGAGGCAGGAACATGCACAAAGATAATTCGGTAGCCCTGTCCTTGCACTGCATCTACTGGAGCGACAAAGAAACTAACCCACAATCCAGCAATCCCAAAGATTGCCGTCAGACCCCAAAACCATGGAATCAGTTTGCCTGCAAGTGGGTAAAAAGTACTTGGGCTCGAGAACCTGAACCAATTCACCAACCGGTTTGTAGAAATGTTATTTATTTGATTCATTCGATTGCAATTTTGACAGCGCTAGCACTTACCCAAGGTACAAATGCTAATGCCAAAATGAATAAAGCGCCCAGAATGGAGAAATACCCCGTTATATCAAGGCCAATACCGCTGGAATATACGGCTCCAGCACCAAAAATTAATACCGGGGTATAGAGCGGCAAAATTAATAGGCTCAGCAACACACTCCCGCCCCGCACCCCTAATGTCAAAGCAGCGCCCACCGAGCCAAGCAACGATAGAACAGGTGTGCCTATTAAGAGAGTAGCCATCAATACCTGCAAAGATTGAGCATCGAGGTCAAACTGCAAGCCAATTACTGGGGCCAAGAGCACCAAGGGAAAACCAGAAACAAGCCAATGGGCCACGATCTTGCCAAAAACGAGCACTGTGAAGGTATTGGGGGATAAAACCAGTTGTTCTAGGGTGCCATCCGCATAGTCATTAGCAAAAATACGCTGTAAGCCAAGCAGGGTAGACAGTAATGCAGCCACCCAAATGACACCTGGTGCAATTTTTCTCAATAAAACAGTATCTGCCCCTATCCCAAGAGGAAACAAGCTGGTAACAACCACAAAGAAAAATAATGCGGTCAAGACTTCGCTCTTACGTCGCATCACGAGCAATAAATCCCTTTTGACAATCGCTATGAAGGGATTCATAAATCGAGTACCTTCACATGCGGCATAGTCAGCGCCTGATGGCTTGTCATGACAACAAGTCCTTGATGCGCAAGATGTTCTTGAATCAAGTCTTGCAACTCCACTACTGCGTGAACATCTAGGGCATTGAAAGGCTCATCCAAAATCCAAAGTTGTGCACGTCGAGTCAACATACGCGCCATTAAGACGCGTTTTTTTTGCCCAGCTGACAAGCAATTGACTGGTAAATCCTCACGCCCCTTAAGCCCGAAGCGCCAAAGCGTACTAAAAATCTCTTCATCCGCCAGATTGACCCCATCAACTGCCGCGTACATCTGTAAATTTTCTAAGGCAGTGAGATCTTCCTTTAAAGCGTCACGATGACCCAAAAACAAAAGTTGGCGGTGGTATTGTTCAGCTTGTTGCGAGATGGTCTGACCATTCCACAAAATATCGCCTGACTCAGGTGCTGATAGGCCCGTTAATAAGCGCAATAAACTCGTCTTCCCGACCCCATTTTGACCGCGAACATGAAGACACTCCCCCTCAGAAACCTCTAGAGTGAGATCTCTAAATAACTCACGCTCACCTCTCAAACAGGTAATTGCACGGGCCTCTAGATGAGCAAAAGTCGCTTGCGAATTGGAAGATATGCTGATTGTCATTGGAGGGAATGGTTGAAACAAACCACTTCAAGCATTGTCCAAGAGCCCCTAGGGGGCTGTCAAACGACCTAAAACAGTTATTAAAAAATAAATTTCTTTTAATTCATATACTTAGAGTGATTATAAGCCCAATTACTGGACTCCTGGCCCAGTCCATAGAGCAGATCGCCTGATTGGCATCTTAAAACCGCTTTAGATGCCCTTACTAAGCGGTGCAGCCAAGCCCTGGACTTGATACTGCTTAATCAACGATGTGACCAAGCCGCCCTGAACAAACTGCCTGACGCAATGGTTCAAAAAGGCAAGGGCTTCTGTGTGTGTATCTTTAGCTGCGATTGCCTGCTGTATTCCGGTAAATTGACCATCTAAAACACGTGAGCCTGGTAATTCACTAACGGTTTTCAAGAGACTAGTCCTCAAACCTGCTAAAGCCTCTAATTTTTGCTCGCCAAAAAGCATACAGCTAGCTGCAAAACTTTCTGCATGCGCCAAAGTAGCCTTTTGGAGATTGCGTTGCAACCAAAGGTCATAGGCACTATTAAAGAAAGAGGCAATACGCACCCCCGACTGATCAACTTGAGAAACATTTTTAATGGCAGATCCTTCTGGAACCAAATAACTTGCTTCGAGCTCCACATAGGCAGAGGTGAATTTCACCCCCTTTGCACGAGATGGATCAGAGCCCACCAGCCCAATACCGCAAATTCCTGAAGCTACCGACTCAATGACGTCTGCTTGTGTTGTGCAGGGATGTAATGTCAATTTCACTTTCAGAAGATCTGCAATTGCTTGGCAGATATCCGGTGAAATTCCAGTAGGATCTCCCGCGCTGGAGCGGCCAGTAACCAATAGAACATTTCCTAAATAAACCGCTGCAGAGAGCTTGCCTTGAGGAGCAAGCTGCTCTCTTACTTCATCTGAAACAATCATCATCTCCAGAAAATAGATATTTTTTGTGGGGCTGACTTGATGCTAACCGCTCTTTTTTGTACTACGTTTTGATAAGATGCTTCAATCAAAAAATCGCCCTGAGCTAAGTTGATTAACATATAAGGTCCATCTGCTTGGGCATCAAATATCAACTGGTTCGAAGAGCTATAAATCTTAATCTTAGCCCCAAAAATCCATACACCTCTGCCATTTTCCAATTGAGATAACTCAAGAAATAATGGCCATTGCTTAGCTTCAGACACAATGGCTTGAGATTCCTCCTCACCAACTCCACCCGAAATATAAGAGATTCCCTGTGAGTATTGAGTTCCTGGAATTTGCGCCTGCGCAAAACAAAACCACGCCATTGAAAACGAGACAAAGATGAACTTGGTGATGAATTTCATGGATTAGATTCCTTGCCCTTAGGGAGTGCAAATGCATTGATCAAAGTAAACGATGGCACTATATACATCGTAATACTGGATCCGCTTCACATCAAGAGCAATGCCCAGATATCGCATACTGGGCATTGGGGAGTCATTAGGGCGTCATAACAATCGCGCCAGATACTTTTCTACCCTCAGCCGCTTTATGAGCCTGGGCAGCCTCTTCCAATTTATATTTAGCGCCAATCTTCACTTTTACCCTGCCCTGAGCAATTGCGTCAAATACAGCGCGTGCGTTTTCTCGTAATAGTTCAGGGGTAGCATTATGTGGAAAGACTGAAGGTCTAGTTAAGAAAAGGCAGCCTTTTTTATTCAGAATTTCTGGCTGAATTTCTGGAGCTGGGCCAGAGGCAGCACCAAACAAGGCAACAGTTCCAAATGGTGCTGTGCAATCAAGAGATCCCAAGAAGGTTGTCTTTGCTACCGAGTCATAGACTACATTAGCTTTACGACCACCCATCGCTTTGATGACTTCTTCAACCCAATTAGCTTGGGAATAATCAATCACTGCATCGCATCCCGCCTCTTTAGCTACTGCAAATTTTGCAGGCGATCCGACAGTGCCAACTACAAATGCACCTAGTGATTTTGCCCAGCCTGCCAAAATTTGACCAACGCCACCAGCAGCTGCATGAACTAACACTACATCTCCTGATTTGACGGGGTAAGTTTTTTGAATCAAATATTGCGCAGTCATTGCTTTAAAAAAAACTGCCGCAGCCACCTCATCAGAAACGTTATCTGGCACAGGTACTAACTTATCTTCTGGCACATTACGAGCACTGGTATAGGCACCAATACCAGCGTTCATATACATCACACGATCGCCCAACTTAAAGCGAGTAGCGCCGTCACCTAGAGCCTCAACTACGCCTACAGCCTCATGACCCAAACCAGTGGGCAAATCTAAAGGATAATAACCAGAGCGTTGATATACATCGATAAAGTTAAAGCCAATCGCAGTTTGGCGAAGCTGTACTTCACCCTTACCTGGGGGTGGCAATTCCTTGTCAATCAGTTGAATCACATCGGCATTACCAAGTTCTGAAATACTAACCATTCGAGCAGTAGTCACAAGTCACCTTTAATTATTTTTATAAAAAATTATCTTACCGCAAGCGAGGTAGTAGGAACTTCCTCATCCTCAATCACAGCCCAGGTACTATCACCTAGCTTCTTGACTGCCATTGAATATGTCCAATCATGCGGAATACCGCAACTCCATTCCTGCGGCCCATTTTGAATTAATACATTAAAGCCATTGCGACCATCAAAATAGAGGTGATAAATCTTGCCATGGATCGGATTAAAACCAAATTTTGCACTATGAACCATCTCTGTTGCATCTAAACGGGCTTGTAGTGCACGTGCTTGCTTCATGAGCACTTCAGCCTGCTCCATGATGCGGTCGTATTCAAGCTTGGCATTTTGGCGCGCAACATTGACCGCTTTATCTTTTTCCTCGGTTACTTTGATAGGAGCAAAAACAGGTGCGCCTACCTCCATGGGATATTCAATGCCAGCGTGCCTGGCTGGATCTGTGTCTTCTATTCTCATTGCAACTCATAAGCCTTTGGTTTAATTGATGAAAGTGTGACACAAAACGCCAAATTGCGTTGCCCTTGGCTACAAACTTTCCAAGTTCGCCAAGATCGTTTTGGCATGGTTTTGGATTGACTTCTGATCCGCAACATCAATCCTTGCTAGATTTGCTGTCATTAACCTAGTTCGTGGGCTAGCTTCAAATTGTTGGCGATGTTTTATCAAAAAATTCCAATACAAATTGGTCATTGGACAAGCGCCCTCTCCAAAGCGGGTAGCAGGGTCATATTGACAGCCCTGGCAGTAGTTGCTCATCCGCTTAATATAGGCGCCACTGGCAACATATGGCTTGCTTGTGAAACGTCCTCCGCTTGCAAACAGAGCCATTCCTGCTGTATTGGGTAACTCTACCCATTCAATAGCATCTATGTAGATTGCCAAATACCAATCACACACCTCCTGCGGCAATATTTCTGCTAGCAAGGCAAAGTTGCCCGTCACCATCAAGCGCTGAATATGATGGGCATAACCATACTCCAAGGTTTGACCGATTGCTTGGCGCATGCAATTCATTTTGGTGTCGCCAGTCCAATACCATTGCGGTAGCTTATTTTCATGGCCGTAAAAATTATCTGCCGCCATCTGCGGCATATCCAAGTAATACATACCTCGCACAAATTCTCTCCAACCTAGAATCTGCCTAATAAAACCCTCTACTGTTGAAAGATCTAAATCATATTTTTTCCAAGCTTGTAGTACTGCCGTAATGACTTCTCGGGGATTTAATAACTTGAGATTAAGAGCACTTGAAAGCAGGGAATGCCAAGCAAAAGGGGTATCTGTCCACATCGCATCCTCATAGATACCAAAGCTCACTAAACGGTGCTCTACAAACCCCTCCAAAGCAAGCAATGCCTGTGCCCTAGTAACAGGCCATTGAAAATGATCTAGTAAACCTGGATGCTTGGGGTAAGCACTTTTTACAAATGCGATTACTTCTGAAGTGATTTCATCAGGCTCAAAAAATTCAGGGGGCGCAATTAATCCAGGACCTTTTTTGGGAAATGGCTTACGGTTATCTCGATCAAAGTTCCACTGACCGCCTTCTGGATTTCCATCTTCATCTATAAGAATGCGATGTGTCTTGCGCATGAGTCGATAGAAGAACTCTAGTCGCAATTCTTTTTTATCCGCTACCCAACTCTTAAATTCCTGATGTGAGCAATAGAAATGGGGATCTTCTGGCATTTCTATCTGAATTTTTAATTGCTCAGCCAAATGCGTGATTTCTTGCTTAAGCCTCCACTCACCAGGCTCTAGACAAATCAGGTGCGTGAATTTTTCCCGAACAATGATGTCTTGTACAGTCTGAGCAATGGATTTGGATGATTCTTTTACGTAATAGAGTGGTACACCCCGAGTTTCCAACTCTTTTGCAAAGTGGCGCATTGCAGAAAGAAATAAAACAATTCTTGCCTTATGCGACCAGACATGTTGAGCCTCTACTACTGACTCAATCATGATCACCTGATCCGTCTTGACATTCAGATTTTTAAGTAATGGGCTCTGAACATCAAGCTGGTCACCCAGAATTAGAACAAGCCTTTTCACTGATAGTTACTAATATGCGTTTTACAAGCTTACCGTTTGTAGAAACTCAGAGTCACTTCTCCAAGATCTATTCCGAATTTACTCATTTTGGCTTTATTGATCATGACTTTGGGTGTCACGAGATACATCCAATCGTTAAATTGCACGTTGTAGATGGATTTATCGACTGGCAAAGCTAGGGTATAGGCCCAATTCAAGGCATTACCGGCGGACTCGCCAATGGCCTCGCCAACGACATCATCTGCAGTGCCGATGTACTTACCTGGAGCAGTTTCTACCAAAGTCCAGATGCGTTTTTGCTTCGTACCATCAGAGTACTCAAAGCTCTCATCTAGAATGCCTGTCTTCTTACCGTCAACGACTGACCACTTGGCCACCAAAAGAACGGTAAATCGTTTTTGAACATTTCCACTGCGATCCGTAAAGATTCCATAGGCATCTATCGTGCCATTGAAATACTCACTGAGGTCTAACTTAGGAGTTTCTTGAGCATATTGCGTCACAGTTGGTGACGAACACGCAAACAAACTAAGCGCTAGCAAACATCCCAGTCCAAATTTGAACATCACAATCATTGCACGCATTTAACAAGCTCCTGAAATTAGTGGTGGTGGGCAACCTTTGCCCAATAACTCTGCCCTTAACTTTGGTACGCTTGTTTTTGAGTCAAGCCAAATACCAAAAAATGCCTTTGAAAAATCTGCTCCAGGAATTTGACCAATTTTCTTACCGTCATAAAACAAGGTAGTACCTTGCTTTGGTGAGTAAACACCTGTCAGAGTCTGGCCGGACTCTATATTGGGCAGCATGGCTGCTAATTGCTTTCCCCAAATAGCAGCCTGGCCTTCTGGGACGCCAATATTTTTCATCTCATCTGCAGTACGACTAGCAATTGCTGCTCCAGAAAATGATTTTTGGTATTTGATATCCAAAGCAAAGTCTCCAGAATCTTGATTGATCCCTCTATACAAGGTGGCATCATAAACATGAAATCCCCAGAAATTCAGCCTACCAGCACCCTGTGGTTGGACTTGAGTAAGTACGCTCTCGATGTGCGCAATATCTTTGGCAAAGCTCATCGGGCTGCCCAATGCGAACAAGATAGCTATAACAGCACTAGATAGATATTTCATATTTGTCTTATTGCCTCCTACTTCTTTACTGAATTAACCAACCATAAGGCCGATGGGCCAAAAATACTCGAGATTGCATGACGATTTTTTGCAAAAAAGCGATACCCCAATCGAAAGATAGGCTGTAGTGTTGGTCTTGAAAATAACCACGCAAGAAATGGCAAATTTGCTCTTGCATAGGCGGCTGAAAAAACTGCTACTCCACTGATCAATTCACCATCATCATATTGCGCATACATTGCTGCAAGCGCTTGAGAACAAGATACACCAACTCTCTCTGGTGAGTATTGAGCAGAATTAATATCGATGAAGCTTAATAAACCCGCCTGATTACGCGATGCTAAGAATTGAATTTCAGCTTGGCATAAAGGGCACAATCCATCATAAAACATCGTGAGCTTTTTCATTAAAGTCATCGCGGCTTGTATTGTGTAGAGCAATAAGCGCGCGTCACCAACTTACTTCTGAGAGCTACATGCTTTGTTGCCCTGCCAGTAACTCGCCTGCGCCATAGATTAAAAGAGCTCCTTTTAAGCTCCTTACGCATTAAGGCGATCACTTGCGCTTCAGACACACCAAAATTTTGTTCAATCGCATCAAAAGGTGTGCGATCCTCCCAGGCCATTTCAATCAACCTAGAAAGATCAGCTTCAGAGAGCAATGCTATAACTTGGTTACCCATTATGCAATTTTAAGACTTATTCAATAAACTAGCTGAGCTCTCCTGCATATCACCCACCAAAGCCCAAACGCCATGAACTTAGTGCCAAACCCCTTTCGTGCATTAATCATTGGATCCTCCGGAACCATTGGATCAGCGTTCCAAGAATTACTTGAGCGCCATCCTGCATGCCAGGGGGTATATGGCATACATCGAAAATCACCACACCCAATTGACTATGACGATCTCAATACGATTGAATCTAGCGCCAAATCCTTACTAAAGGAGGGGCCTTTTCAACTCATTATCAATACCATTGGGGTACTGCATTCAGACCAGTGGATGCCAGAAAAGAAATTGGATGACCTAAATTCCGAACAACTCCTGAAGTTGCTGCAGATTAATGCTGTTGGGCCAGGGCTCACAATCAAGCACTTCTCAAAGTTACTCGATCCTGCAGGATCGGTAATGGCTAGCTTATCAGCCAAAGTGGGGAGTATTGAAGATAACCGCCTTGGAGGTTGGTATAGCTACAGAGCATCTAAGGCGGCACTGAATATGCTCATTAAAACAGCTGCTATTGAATTTGGTAGAACCAAACCCAATTGTGCCTTGCTTGCACTGCACCCTGGCACAGTGAACTCACGCTTATCCCAGCCTTTTAAAGGGCAGCAGATCGGTAGACCGCCATTAGATGCAGCCCAAGACATGCTCGATGTATTGCTAGCTGTCAAAAAAGAGGATTCCGGTAGCTTTATTAGTTACGCTGGAGAAAGACTCCCCTGGTAGGAGTGAGGATAAATATGAAACTTTTTTTTCGTTATTGCGTGGCCCTCATCCTGATGGGGAGTGGATCTGCTATCGCACAAACTGTTTTAGCAAATGCCCTACATGATGGTCAACATGTCCTTCTAATGCGACATGCGGATGCTCCTGGGTTTGGCGATCCACAAAACTATCAACTAGATCAATGCGCTACGCAACGCAATCTAGGGGAGCTAGGAAAAAAACAGGCTGAATCTATTGGCAACTGGCTTTCTAAGCAAGGTATTAACCAAGCACAAGTTTTAAGTAGTCCCTGGTGTCGCTGCATTGATACTGCGCGCTTACTCAACA
>JBFZCO010000081.1:0-3021 GCA_041307885.1 Burkholderiales bacterium
CTTTTACAGGAAATGAAAACGTTGGTACTACTCCCCAAACCTTCACTTCTTGATTTTGAGTTTCATCTTTACCAACGGGTACTGATTCATCTGGAAGATTGGGAATACCCATTAAGAAATCAGCAATCTCGCTTTGCAGGACCGCCAATCTTGCCGCGCCCGATTCCATATCGGCATTCACCTGACTAGCCTGAGTTAACTCAGCACTTGCGTCCTCGCCCTTACCTTTTTTCATACCAATCGCTTTAGCCAATTGATTGCGCTTGGCTTGCAATTCTTCGGTACGAGTCTGCAAGGATTTACGCTCAGCTTCTAGTGTGTTGAATTTCTCAACATCCAACTGAAATTTACGCGTAGCTAAGCTTGCAGCAACGGCAGCGATATCTTTACGAAGGAGTTGTGGATCAATCATGCAATGCTCTGTAGGGTTAGGTATTTAATGTGTATCAGACTCTAGTTTAAGCGCAGGACTTCAGCGCCAACTGGCGGTATAAAGGTAAAACGGTTGGGGGGTAAATTCACATTCAATTGAATCTTCTCTAGGGTCACCAAAACAACACTGCCAAGGCCATCGATCAGCTCCAATGCCTTAGGCAGACCATTGACCATGCCGATAGCAATTTTTGTATAAGGCAAATCTTTTTTGGCATTATCGGGAGTTTTCTTGGGTACTAAGGCTACCCACTTCATACCCAAGCGCTCCTCACCTTCCACCAAATCAAAATGCTGATCTAATGAAGTCTCCCCAAACAATATGGCGGCCGGGGTTGAAGCCAAAGCCTGCCCAGAAGATCTGAAGGTTGCTTGATTTAAATCCTTATCCCACAAAATGAGTTGCTTACCATCAGCAATTAATTTTTGCTCAAAAGGCTTTTGTGTATCCCAAATAAAACGGCCAGGACGTTGAAAAACAAAATTTCCTTGTGTTTGCCGAACCACCTTCAAACCCTTATCTTGGGGCTCATTTGCTCTAGGAGTGCGCAACTGTTGTTGCGTGAATTCCCCTTCGGCTGTTTTGGAGTTTCTGACAAATTGGCGCAATTGGTCAGCACCAGTTTCTGTATTAGCAAGCACGGGTTTAATTGGCATCACCATGGCAGCAGCCATTACAACCGCGTTTACTGCAAAAAAGATTGGTCGCAAAATAGTTACCTTACTCGGAAGAGCGGTGAAGGATTTCACGATTACCGCCATTGCCCATTTTAGAAACAAGCCCTGCTTTTTCCATATCTTCAAGTAACCGTGCTGCTCGGTTATAGCCAATTCGAAGATGGCGCTGCACTAATGAAATTGACGGACGTTTATTTTCAAGAACAATCGCCACTGCTTGATCATATAAAGGATCAGCCTCGCCACCACTCTCGCCAGTGAGCGCATCGACATTCGATTCATCCGCACCTTCAAGTACGCCGTCGATGTAATTGGCCTCACCTTTTTCTTTAAGCCACTCTACTACCCGATGCACCTCATCATCTGACACAAATGCGCCATGCACACGTACTGGCAATCCTGTACCAGGGGCCATATACAGCATATCGCCCATACCTAGCAATGCTTCAGCACCCTGCTGATCGAGAATAGTGCGACTATCAATCTTGCTACTGACTTGAAATGAAATACGAGTTGGTACGTTTGCTTTAATCAACCCCGTGATGACATCCACGCTTGGTCGCTGAGTTGCCAGCACCAAATGGATACCAGCT
Source organism: Burkholderiales bacterium (assembly GCA_041307885.1). Taxonomy (GTDB): domain Bacteria; phylum Pseudomonadota; class Gammaproteobacteria; order Burkholderiales; family Burkholderiaceae; genus Polynucleobacter. Next base: position 1,704 of record JBFZCO010000081.1, read on the forward strand.
GCTCGCGCCTTCTGCGCAATCCGCGCAATTAACTCTTCAATCTTCTTGCCAGAGACCATCATCAAGTCAGCCAACTCATCAATCACGATCACAATGACTGGTGCTTTGTATATTGGCTCTGGATCATCTGGCGTTAAGCTAAATGGATTAGTGAGCTTCTCACCTTTTTCTTCGGCTTCTAAGATCTTCTTATTAAAGCCTGCAAGGTTACGCACCCCAAACTTACTCATGAGCTTATAGCGTCGCTCCATCTCATTGACTGCCCAATTGAGTGCGTTATAGGCTTGCTTCATATCCGTCACTACAGGACATAAGAGATGAGGAATCTTGTCATACATTGCCATCTCCAGCATCTTCGGATCAATCATGATCAAACGTACCTCATCGGGTTTCGCTTTGAAGAGAATGGACAGGATCATGGCGTTAATACCAACCGATTTACCTGCACCAGTTGTACCGGCCACTAAGCAATGCGGCATTTTTGCCAAGTCTGCAACAATTGGACTACCTGAAATATCTTTACCTAATGACAAGGTAAGGTTGGAATGACTATCGTTGTATACCTGTGAACTGAGGATTTCAGAAAGATAAACCGATTGACGAGTTGGGTTTGGCAACTCCAAGGCCATACAAGTCTTACCGGGAATAGTTTCTACCACACGCATACTGACTACGCCCAATGAGCGGGCTAAGTCGCGTGAGAGATTCACAATCTGACTGCCCTTGACTCCCACTGCAGGATCAATCTCGTAACGAGTAACTACTGGACCTGGATAGGCAGCAATGACCTTTACCTCAACACCAAATTCAGCTAACTTGCGCTCGATTAAACGTGAGGTAAATTCCAAGACATCGGCTGAAATGGTTTCCTTCACCTCTGGCACGGGATCGAGCAATGCTAAAGGCGGTAATTCTGAATCGGGGATGTCAACAAACAAAGGTTGTTGCTTCTCACGCTCAACACGAGCGCTTTTCACGATTTCAACAGGCGCACGAACAATTTGCACCGGCTTAGCTATTTCTACGCGACCGCGAAACTCTTCTACAAACTCTTCGCGCTCTTCTGCCGCAACTTCGCCTAACTTACGATCTTCTTGACTATCGCGCCGTGCACGCAAACGCTGAAAAGTGAGCTCCAAAGAGCGTCCCACTTTTTCAGCAATATCTAACCAAGAAAAGTGGAGAAAGAGGGAAAGGCCGGCACAAAAACCAAATAACAAGACCAGGGTCGAACCTGTAAAGCCCAGGGTCATTTGCAAAGGATCGCCAATTAACTCCCCTAAAATGCCACCTGGAGGCCTAGGAAGCTCCCATTTCA
>JBFZCO010000082.1:0-3844 GCA_041307885.1 Burkholderiales bacterium
GAGGAGATGTTGTAAGGCAAGTTACCAACGACTTTACATAGGCCTTTGCCCTTGGGTTTGGATTTTGCCCACTCCACAAAATCAAACTTCAAGGCATCTCCCTCAAGGACATGAAGACCTGGTAGATTCTCTGCAATCCAATACGCAACTAAATCTCGGTCAATCTCTAATAAATCAAGGTGTTCCAGGCCACTTAATAAAGGCCTAGTCAATGCACCTAGACCAGGACCAATCTCTATGACATGCATATCAGGGCTAGGGCTGATAGCTAACACGATGGAGTAAATGACTCCTGAGTCTTGCAAAAAATTCTGTCCAAATCTTTTGCGTGCGCGATGCATCATGAATTCGACTTCCTTGAATTCATCGCTAATTGATAAGCCAATCTCAATGCCTCTAGCATGCTGCCAGAATCTGCAATTCCCTTACCTGCTATCTCTAAGGCAGTACCATGATCTACAGAAGTCCGAATGATGGGTAAGCCTAAAGTCACGTTTACACCACCACCAAAACTCACAAACTTAAATGGCGCTAAGCCTTGATCGTGATACATCGCAATAAATGCATCCACCTTATCTAAAACATGAATATCAAACATCGTATCGCCAGGATATGGCCCACTTACATTGATGCCTGAAGCCTTAGCATCCTCAATAGCTGGAGAGATTATTTCTATTTCTTCGCGCCCTAAATAGCCAGACTCACCAGCATGGGGATTGAGACCAGCAACTCTCAGCACAGGATTTTTGATGCCAAACAGGTTCTGCAGATCCCGATGAACAATCTGAATAGTCTCTAGAATGTATTTTCGATTAAGTGCGCCATTCACATCCTTAATGGGTAAATGGGTTGTTGTCAGCGCTACTCGCAGCTCACAAGTATTTTTCAGATTTAAAAATCCTGCGGTCAAGCTAGCACAGAGCATCATCACAACATGATCTTCTTTGCATAATGCTGCAAGATATTCTGTATGTCCCGTGAAAAGCGCTTGCTGCTCTCCAATACCGTCATTAATCACACTCTTTTGCAAGGGTGCAGTCACCATCGCATCAAAGCGTCCAGAAAGACATGCTTGCGTAGCAATATTCAAAATATCTAAAACATATTGTGCATTCGCTGGGTTTAACTCGCCAGCCTTAATAGGCTGCGCTAGCTTGACTGACTCAAGAGTAAGGCGAGGAGAAGACTCCAGAGAATTTGCAAGTCCTTGGAATACACTAGGATCGCCTAATAAGGTCACGTTTGCTGCAGGCTGCTCTTCTAAGAAAGCAAGTGCAGCTGCGAGAGAGACCTCTGGGCCAATGCCTGCTGGCTCACCAGAGCAAATGACTAGATTAACGGGGGCTACTTGCTGGATCATCGGCGTTAATGATCTTCACTGTAGCAGTGTCGCGCAATTCACGTAACCAATCTTGATAAGCCTGCTCAAACTTGCGCTCACGTATCGCTGCACGCGCAAATTGGCGTTGCTTTTCTACTGTTAATTCAGCTTCACGACGCTCTAAGACTTGAATCAGATGCCAGCCAAATTCAGTTTTGACAGGATTGCTAACTTCACCAATTTGTAAGCGATTCATTGCCTGGTCAAATTCAGGCACCAAATCTCCTGGCCCCATCCAACCCAAATTACCCCCATTAGGGGCAGAACCATCTTCAGAATATTTTTTAGCCAATTCGGCAAAATCAGCCGTTTTCGCACGCACCTGATCACGATATCCAGCCAGGCGTCTCTCAGCATCCTGATCGGTTAAGCCTGAGCGATTTTTTAACAAAATATGACGCGATAAAGTTTGTGTAATTGCAATGCTCTTTGGCGTCGAAGGCACAGCATCCTGAGCAATTGCTTGCTGAGCCTCAGGCGGCGCAACTCCCAGTGCGCGGCGATCCAATACTTTTAATACGTGATAGCCAGCGGGACTTTTAACAACTGCATTTGCTAATTGACCACCACCAGTATTTTTAATAGCGTCGTAAAACAATTTTGGCAAACGATCTGGGGTGCGATAGCCCAACTCTTGGAATTTAATTTTAGGATTCTCTTTGGCAGCTAAAGCGCCAAGCTGTAAGAAGTCAACATCCCCACGAGCATCTCGTAATAAAGTCTCAGCCTTTTTCTTTGCATCTTGTTGCGCACCGACACCTGCGCTAGCATCAACAGGAATAAAGATTTGTGCAACATTTATTTCCTCAGGAGCACCATCCGCAGCAGGCATCGAGCGTGATGCTGCTCCAGCAGCTACTGCACGGTTACGATCAACAATGAAATTGTCTACCTCTGCATCAGAAATTTTAATCTTGCCCTCTATCTCGCGTTCGCGGTATCGAGTAATCAACACATCATCACGCAATAGTTGACGGTAACGCTCATAGCTAGTACCAGAAGCATTAATTTTTTCCTTAAGCTCTGGTAGTGTTAATTTATTTTTTGCGGCAATGTCCCCAATAATGGTATCTAACTCTTTATTAGTTACAGTAATCCCTGTCTGTTCTGCATTTTGGAGTTGAATCTTTTCAATAATGAGACGGTCAAGAACCGTCTTACGAATCGAATCACCCTCTGGAAACTTGCCACCTTGCTTCTGTAATGCCGCAACGCGATCATCAATTTCTTTTCGTGTCACAAAACCGGTATTGACAACCGCAGCAACACCATCAATATTACGAATTTTGTTGTTAGCAGAAGCTGTCGCAGTTGAATTAGTTGCAGTTGCAGTTGCAGTTGCAGTCGCTTTAGAACTATCCTGCGCAAATCCAGATTGCACAAATAAACTCATACCAACCAAAGCTGTGGCGGCTAGCACTCGTTTAATGTAATTCCTAAGCGTCATTGATAATTCTCGTATATTGAAGGTGGTACCGGCTTTGGAGTTGGCAAATATCCTGGAACGTTCAGTTTCATGAGATCTACTGGATTATCGCCTGCAACGCCTAAACCCCTAAATTCTATTTGAAATAAGAGTTGTGTTGTTGTGTTGTTATTCAAAAGTAACTGCGAGTAAGCGCTTCTGAATACCAGACAATCTCTCACATATTCTACGGCTAACAAAGTATTAAGAGTTTTGACAGCCAAGGCATCATATCCCCAACGACCTACTAGAGCAATCTCTTTTGTCACAGGCCATTGACCGGAAAGATTGTATTGATCAGTAGTTGTGGCAGCAGCAGAGCCAATTGGATTAAATGGGGATGGCTGAACAGGGGGATTCCATACATTGCGATAACCAAAATTCAGACTTCTACCTGGCGTCGGACGCCAAGAGCCGCCCACAGTAGTTTGTACAAATTTATTTAACTGCGTGTTGTATTGCCCAAAAATATCCGCATTGAAGTTACCCATTAATCGAATGGAGGCGGAACCTAAGGTATCTGAGTATTTGGTTGGGTTAGCAATATTTCCGGTTAAACCGACTTGTTGGCCTGTAAAGTCTTGTCTCTGAGCTACGGTAAATACAGCACGCTCTGCCCCAGTACTCGCTTCTGTAATTCGACTAGTCAGACCACCAGTCAATTTATTATTGTCAGAAATACGGTCGTTACCAATGAAGGTGTTCTCGCTAAAAATTTGCGATACGCCAAAACCTGCATCCCCGGTATCAAATAAGGGGGTATTGGCCTGATTGATATACGGCGTATAAACATAAAATGCTCTTGGCTCAATACTCAATAGCATTTCTTGACCAAAGAAGGTGCCCAGTTCAGCAGCGTCTCTCTCAAAAGCTAAGCCAGAATCAAAGCTAAAGGTGGGAATAAGAAAGCCCTGGGCTGGCTGATACCCAGGCTGATATGCAGTAGCGCTATAGGTATTTGACTGAAAACTGAGTTTAGGTCTCAAGTAGTAGCCAGG
>JBFZCO010000083.1:0-13522 GCA_041307885.1 Burkholderiales bacterium
TAGTATGAAGAAAAGATGCAAGCCTAGTATTGGCAAATAAAGACACATCACCGCCAGCCAACATGGTTTCATATCTAAAATTGCCTATCATTGCCTGAAATTCAGAATTCGAATATCCCGCAAGTACCTTGCTTACCGGATCCCTGCTAGTAGCTGACTTTTTTTCCATGGCTTACATTTTCCAATTTGAATTAATTTTTAACAATAATCTCGTACAGGCCATTCTTATCATCTAAGGCATGAATATGACAAATGCTAACTTTGAGCTCTTCTTTCAGACAGAAAGGTTACCAAATCTTTATCACCAGCAAGATAAATCAAAAATCGATAGGCCATATATGGCAAGACTATTAACCAATACAAACAGAGAGTAGCTAGGATATGTTTGATATCGCCCTGGCTAAATGTGATGATGGATTCAATAAAACCATTTCCCTTGAGTAGACCCTCGAGCCCAACAATAAGATACCGAATGCAGAGTGCAGCAACTGAAACAAAAGTAGTGCGAATAATGATTGCCAAATAAAGGGCGGACTTTTCCGTTCGCCTAGATATAAGTCCGTAAGGCATAAGCCCCTCTGGAATAAGCAAGAACTTAGAAAGCATGAACGCTTGCAGGATGGCAAATCCGTAGCCAATAACCTGTGATGGTTGTAAATGAAGGGCATCTTCACTGTAAAACGTCAGAGCACAAAACCATAACGAAAAATAAACTGTTAAGACTACCCTTTTTTTCATGAGCCCTAGCAATTTGTGGAATAAGGTTTTTATCACTTGATACCGTTTAATAGAGTTGCTGGAATGAAAGGACTTAAATTATTTGCATCCATATTACTTTATTATCAATCACCAACAAAACTGGCTCTAATTTACGTAAGCTAAATCTCAATTCTTTTACAAATGACGTTCATTCGAGCCCTTTTTGCCCCAACTATCCTAGCCCTAACCTCGCTAGTACATGCCCAGTCATCTGATTCATTTTCTGCGCCGCTTAGTCCAGGGCAAGCTAGACTCATCTCAAGCGAACGTCAATTGCAAGCTCAGGAAGACATTGCATCAGTTCCGATTTATTACAATTTTGATCAGAAAATTGGCACTGCCCATAAGGGCTCAACTCAATATACCCAAATAGAACCATACATCCCCTATCGCATTAACTCTGATTACAGTTGGGTACTTCACCCTCAAATCACCTATCAGAGCTTTAATAATTTTGATGGCTACTCTAGCTCTGGTTTTAAGCCAATCATTCTCCAAAGTTTTTTTACCAGAACAGATCAGTCTCGACTGCAGAATTCATTCGGCATTGGACCGATGGTACAAATTCGTACCAACATGCCGTGGATGTATGGAAGCTCACAAAATGGGATCGGTTATAGCCTAGGCGCAATTCATCGAACAGAAGATTGGGTAATGGGCGCATATGCTTATCAATCTTTCGGGGTTGGGGCAGCACCAACCATCGGGACTACTGCTAATAATATTTCTATTCAACCTTTTGTCACCTACATTACTAAAAGGTATGGGAACATTACTCTAGGTAGTGAGTCTGTAATCAACATAGATACTGGCGCTCGTTCTTATCCAATTAACCTGATGGGTAGTAGATTGGTCGAAATTGGCGATACACCATTGCTCTTTACCCTTGGGGTTCGCTATTACGCAATTAATACAACTGTAGGTGGCGCTCAAGGTTGGGGTGGACGCATAGGATTGACCTACGCCTTTTCTCATTGAGTCATATTTTTTGATCGACTGTTATTGGCCGCTAGCAGCCCCACAAGTATTAGTTGAAGTAATGCTCCATAAATTTGATATCCGGCCTACAGATTCGAACTTTGCACCAATATGCAATTGCACACTCAATCGCACAGTCATTTATTAGTTGCACAGATCATTGATTTATATAGGGCTTTGAAGAGCCGCGACTTCTTTTAATCCGTTGGTCGCGAGTTCGAATCTCGCCCGACCCACCAGTTATACAAAGCCCCTAGAGCAATCTGGGGGCTTTTCCTTTTGGGACTTCAGCCATATAAAATATGAGAAGATTGCCAGGGAGAACTCATGACAAGCGGTATTTCACGTAGAAAATTTTTGATGACTGGCTCAGCACTTACCGCTATGCCTACTTTTGGACTTATGGCTCAAGAAGAAAAAGTTGTTTTCAGAGGTTGGACTGTTAGTCAGCTAAACGACCAATTAAACCAAGGGCCTTATTTACCGCCCCCACCAGAACTGAAGAAAATTTCTGAGTCATACACCACCAATAGTGAAAAAGTCAGAGCACAGTATCCGCCTAAGACTTTTTCGTACGGATCTTCTGATGCAGAAAAATTAGATGTTTTTGCACCTGCATATGCATCTGGCTTGCCAATTATGATTTTCTTTCATGGTGGCTCATGGGACTTTGATAACAAGAATAATTACTCGTCACAAGCTGTCCCTTTCTTGCTAAATAACGCCATCTATATCTCCGTTGGCTTTGATAATATCCCACCGAATACTATGACTGGATTAGTGGCTCAATGCCGCAAAGCTGTTTCTTGGGTATATAAAAATGCTAAGCAAATTGGCGGAGACCCCAACAAGCTATATGTATCAGGCCACTCCTCTGGTGGTCACCTGGCAAATATGATGCTAGTTACCGAATGGAGCAAACAGGGATTACCCACCAATTTACTTAAGGGCGGCTCCATTCTTAGTGGCTGGACAGACCTGTATCCAGTGTCACTTTCTATGAGGCAGCAGTTCTTAAAACTAACACCGCAAGAGATTAAAGATTACAGTCCGGTTAACTATCCACAGAATGTGAAATGCCCAGTCATCATTACTTGCGGTGGGGATGAGAGCCCCTACATGCAAATGCAGTCAGGTGATTGGGCGACAAAGTTACAAGCGTATAACCGCCTCGCAGGTGCATACAGAATGCAAGGTTATGTTCATTTCACAACGCCATTCCTATTTAATGACACCAATAACCAAGTGATCAAATCGACACTGGCGTTGATGAATTTAATTTAAATAAAAAACTGCGCACGGCTAGGTTAGAAAGTTTGATATTCAGCTTACAGATTCGAACTTTGCACCAACATGCAATCGCACACTCAATCGCACAGTGATTTTTTGACCATTTAGACCATTGATTTATATGGGGTTTTGAAGAGGCGCGACTTCTTTTAATCCGTTGGTCGCTAGCTCGAAAATGCAGTTTCGGCGTAGCCAATCTCGCCCGACCGAACAGTATTATTAAGCCTTGCCTCTCGCAGGACTTTTTTCTTTTTCTGAATCTAGATTTTGGACTAGTTAACATCGGGCCGGAATTGATCAGGGTCAGAGATGCCTATTCTTGTCTTTGAATCACACCATAGTTTTTCGGAATACCATTTTTATCCAGTCTAGCCTCAAATATCTGCCAAGCAATTTTATTGTCCTCTTTAATTGTCATCTCCAGCACCCAGCCAGTATTCTCATCAAGGGTGTCAAAACCATCAAAGACAAAATTGCCCAAGCTATAAAAGATGGGTTTTCCCTTATAAATTTCAATATTTTGCGTCACATGGGGATGACCCCCCACCACAGCATCAGCACCACTATCAATCATTAAGCGCGCCAATAACTGCTCCCTCGCCGAGGCTACCTTATCGCCCTCCCAACCCCAATGCGGATATGTAATGACAATATCTGCGCCATAAAACTCTTTTGCTTTCTTTATATCCGCAACAATGTAATCAGGCTCCCCCCAAGCAGTCCCAGGCCTATCATCCAACGCCTCAAAGCTTCTTGGTAAAAAGATGGCGTACCCCAAGATAGCAATGCGCTTACCTTTGACATCAAAAATGATAGGCTCATGAGCAGAGCGAATATCTTTGCCAGCACCAAAATACGCAATTCCAGCACCATCGAGTAAGTCGATCATCTTTGAGAGTGCCTGCGGTCCGTAATCGCCAGTATGGTTATTGGCTAGCGATACCGCACTAAAGTATTTTTTAATCAAGGGTAATACCCTTGGGTTTGCCCTTAATACATAGGGTTTAATTTCTGCCTTACCCGTTGTACCCACCACGCACTCTAAATTTCCTATTGTCTTATCAGACTGTTTAAATAATGGCGCAAAACTGGCAAATGGATCTCTCCCTCTCTTGATGTACCTTCCGGGCAAGTCATCGAGCATAATGTCGCCCACGAAAGTCAATTTGATATCCTGACTTTGAGCATAAGATCCTGATGCATACAGGATTAAAGATATAAGAATGGCTAAGTATTTATTCATTTTCTCCATCAATCATTACAAACTTGACGACATTGGAAGGAGAGCTCTCTTTCATAGGGCTCACCATAAACTCGGTTATCACCAAAGCTACGATTACAAGCCTTGGGATCAACATCAAACTCTTGAGCGCTTAGGAGAACATACCGATCTTTTGAATTGATGTAAGCATAAAGCTTGAACTTAGTGCGACTGGGATAATATTGTCCCGCTAATCTAAATCCGCCAGCAAGGTCGATTTTTGAAAATGCATAAACATCATCGTTTGGCACAATACGTAACTGATTTTGTGAATTACTTACATCCGTATCACAAACAATCTGAACTCCGTAAGAAATTTTACAAGCCATAAAACTTATGACGACAATGAGGCTAGTAAATATTTTTTTAGTCACGGTAAATATCAATTTAACTAATGCATAAATTAAATAAGATATTGTATCAATGCAGCCCCTCTTCTTTTAATCCGTTGGTCGCGAGTTCGAAAACGAAGTTTCGGCGTAGCCAATCTCGCCCGACCTACCAGCATCAAGAAACCTTCACTAGCAATGTTGGGAGTTTCGTCTTTCTGGCACAAGAAAATGTTGTGACGGTTATAGCAACAGGAAAGCTACGGGTTCGATTTAGGTGAAGATGCTGGGTGCTGGAGGACCGACGGCACTCTAAACGTCTTTTTAAAGGATGGATGTCGGGTTAACTGACAAAATTAAACCACCTTCGGGTGGTTTAATTTCTTTAGAACAGCAAAAGTACTTAGCACTCTCATTCATCAGCATTAGAACTTTTGTTTAATTTGATAGCCCTTTGCCTTCATGCACCCCAAAAATACATCGGACTCGGATGGAGCGCCACCACTGTTGCCGTAGTATGTATTGGACTCTTTTATACAGGCTGCACGGTCTTGGTTGTAGCGCTCACCTGATTGGCCTTTGGTAGGAATTAATTCTGTCTGTTGAGCACAAGCTGTTAATAAAAGGCCTGTTGCTAGAGTAACCAATGTAGAGTTAATAATTTTCATGATCTGGTCCTTTGCGTTAGTAATTCAGTAATGCTATCGTAGCATCAGTCAGCACTTTTCTAAAGTAGCTTATCGCGAATTCGAAAACGCAGTTTTGGCGAATCTAATCTCGCTCGACCCACCAAGATATATAAGACTTTGAATGAATGTTCAAGCGTCTTTCTTTTGCAGCAGTAAATTAATGCTCTGCTTTATTGAGGGCAGAGAAAGTATCTTTGATTAATTCTGCTTCTAAGTAATCAGTTGAGTGCGGTAAATCTAGCGTAAGTTGATCAATGGGCTGCAACCATAAGGACCCGGATTCAATCGCACATCCTAAAAGATGACCCCCATGGAGCTTATCCTCACTCAGAAAATGTAAATGAAATCCAGGAACGGTAACTGATCCCATGAAATCTGGGGTCCAATAGCCGACGAACTGGCCAGCAATAGATTGGAAGTTAAATTCAACCTGATCGCCAGCTACATCCACCAAAGGTCGATAGCAATGCTGTTTGGGAACCGATCTAGCATGAACATTGGAAAATACGCCCTCTACTCGAATCGCATAAATCAAGTTCGGAGAAAGCATGTTTTTAGCAATCCTATTTTGCAAATCAACGTAATTTGAAATGCCATGAAGACTAATGGATACATTTGACTCAAAATGAGTAACACAGGCATATGGCGAGCAACTGCTTAAGGCAGCTTTATCTACCGAGCCATCTGATTTGAGTTGATAAAAAATACTATCAACAAGCACCATCTCTCCATCCAAATCATTAAATGTACCTAGGCCGAAATTACCATGCGTGAGGATTTGAGCAAGCGTCTTATCTTCTCGCAAAATACCTTGTACCAATGCATTAACAGGGGATGAAACATATAGTGAGTTAGGCATGTATTAGATTATAAGTAATTTCATATCTGTTAATCCGTTGATCCTTGCTGTAAGCCCTGGTAGATAACGGCCAAAAACCTAAAAACCACCGCATACTTTATGTACTTACCGACTAGTTTCGTCCTAGGGCAGAATCGAAACCCGTTGCGCATATTTATTAAGTACGCCTTGAAATACGATTCAGAAAAATGAGCCCCAACACGGGGCCTGGTAGCAATAGCCAAGTAATATAGTGGTCCATCAGAGGTAAGACTACCGTACTGATTTGAATTGAGATCATCGTAATCGTAAAGCCAATGGCATTTTGGATGGTAAGTGCAGTACCAACGATTTCGGGTGGGCAAGCTTGTGCTGATAGTGCTGAAAATTGTGGCGAATCAGCCACGACACTCATTCCCCAAATGCCCCAAAACAGAATTTGTACCCACAACGGTAATCCAGAAATCCACGGATACAGTAGACAGCAAATGCCGGATAGCGCCAAAGCTGTTGAGGCAACCCTCACTCCCCCAATGGATTTGCTAAGTTGCCCTCCAAGAAAGCAACCAATTGCACCAATCCCGATTACAGAGAATGCGAGCCCCGATAAATGAATGGGGTTTTGAATTGAATATGTGCTAGCAATCAGAAATGGTACAAGTGCCCAGAATGCATAAAGCTCCCACATATGACCGAAATACCCTAAGGCAGATCGACGATATTCTGAAATTGCAAAGAGTTCACGAAAGCCGCTTAGTTTGACTCGTGAAGCACTGCCTAATTTGAGATGGGGGCCATCGCCGAGCCAGAAAATCATTCCCATTGCAACAAGAGCAAGGAAGGAGGACAACAGAATAACCTCTTGCCAAGGCCAATCCACACCGAAGTAGCGGGTAGCATGCGGAATCGCCGTTCCTAGCGTCAGCATTCCAACCAATTGAGCAATACGCGAGCTCGCTTTTTGGGGGTCCCAAGTCATGATGAGTTTCATGCCAATAGGATAGATACCGGCCAAACAAATTCCGACCAAGAAGCGTAAGCAAGAACCCACCCAAAGGCTATCAGCCCATAAAGCAAAGGCAGCATTAAATAGTGCCCCAAGCAGGGCACATGCAGCAAAAAGATGGCTGGGCTTATATCGATCTGCAATCCCACTTAGGGCGAAGACCAAGGTGCCTGCCACAAAACCCAGTTGCACAGCATTAGTTAGTATGCCAATACCGGCAAGATTAATATTCCATGAATCTATTAAATTGTCAGCTACCCCATTGATGGAAAACCATAGCGAGGTACCCATCAACTCTGCAATCACTATTAATAGTGAGGCTAAATGCGGGCTAATAGATCGAGAGGATGTCTTAATAATCAATTGAGGGCAAAAGGATGAGGAATAGCTGAAGCGACCTCATTATGGTACTACCTTAATCGAGAGATTCCAGATAACGTTGCCGCTCGAATACTGGATTTCGTTATGCGATCTGACACAATCAGATTAATGAAGCGTAGCTTTCAAGTAAATTGATAAAGCCTAGCTGGATTCTCACAAAGAATTTTTTCTCGCAATAATGAATCTGGCACCCAATCGAGTAACAAGTCTAATAAATCAGCATCATTTGGCATGAAACCTTTTACCATCACATGCGGCCAATCAGTGCCCCATACCAACTGATTAGAATTCGCTTCAATTAATGCTTGAGCAAATGCTTTTGTATCAGGATAAGGCGGTTGATCGAAAGTGGAGATGCGATAAGGTCCGGTTAGCTTGACCCACGCACGCCCCTCACGCATTAAAGCCAGAAGATTTTGAAAGCCACGATCATGAACTCCGTGGCTAGTTTTAATGTAGCCTAGATGACCCAACACAATCGGCACTGGAAAATGTTTCAAAGTCTGGTTGAGATCAGGAAACTCATTAGCATGCATTAAGAATTCCATATGCCAACCAAAAGGCGCAATCTTCTCCGCAAGGTAGCGTAAATTGTCTATCGGCAAAATGCCCTTAGCATCTGCCAAATCGACAATATTGCACCTTACCCCCCTAACACCCGCATGATGCAGTTCCTCAAGTTGGGAGTCGGTAATGTTGGCATTGACCACCGCCACACCACGGAGATGCTTGGGATTTGTGCCCAGTGCATTAAGTAATGCACGATTGTCATCAGCATAAATACTGGGTTGAACCAGTACAGCGCGCTCAATACCTAATGTTTTTAAAAGACTTTGATACTGTGGAAGTAATGCATCTGGTGGGGTGTATATCCTCTGCGGTGAGTAAGGATAGATGGAGTCAGGCCCACAGATATGTGCATGACAATCTGTCGCACCTCGACAAACACGCAGATCCGGTTTTTTAAGGAGCGGATCTGGTGCTTGGCATGCGGGGGCTTTACTGTGGTTCGATTCCAGCTTGTTTGGCAATTTTTTGATACTTGCTAATTTCAGCTTGAACGAATTTCTCGGATTCAGCTAGATTCATCAACTTGATGGTAATACCAGCCTTGGTATAAGCAGAGACTACCTGCGGATCTTGTAGTGCGGTGTTGACATCAGTATTGATCTTTTGCAGGATAGCCTTTGGTGTTGCTGAAGGTGCCCAGAGGCCTACCCATAAACCAATTTCAAAACCTGAAAACCCTTGCGAGGCAATTGTCGGGATATCTGGCGCTGCTTCTGCACGGGCAGCACTTGTGACACCGAGTGCTCGTACTTTACCTGCTTGAATTTGAGCAATCGCAGTTTGTAATGGCGCCATGTAATAGGCAGTGCGTTGGGCAATAGTTTCCGTAATTGCCTCTGGTGAGCCCTTATAGGGAACGTGTAACATTTTGATTCCCATGGTTTGATTGAAGTACTCAGCCGCTAGATGTGTTGAACTACCAACGCCTGCACTTGCAAACGGAATAATTCCTGGCTGCGCTTTTGCTGCATTCACGAGATCAGTGAGAGTTTTATAAGGACTATCAGCAGAGACAACCAATGCATAAGGACTAGTACCTAAAATACTGACATCAGTAAGACTTTTTAAGTCATAAGGTAATTTTTTATAAATTGCTGGGTTAGCCGCATAAGATGCAGACTGCACTAGCAAGGTATAGCCATTCGGCTCAGAATTGACTACTACACCAGTTCCAACTAGACCGCCTGCTCCTGGACGATTTTCAATAATCACAGGCTGCTTCCACATTTCAGAAACCGTCTTAAATGCAATACGGCCAGCAATATCCGCTCCCGAACCTGGCGTCAGAGGCACAATCACTTTGACGGTTTTGTCTGGATAATTAGCCGCAGCATTTTGCGCATTAGCCGTATGTACTTGTAAACCAAAAAGCACAGCTACAGAAAGCGTAACTGGCTTAATAAACTGAGTAAATGAATTCATCAAAATCTCCTGTTAGTTATTTATTATTTTTTGATACCTAACTCAACGTCACTATGCCACAGAATCTAGAAATCCCCTGAGATGTGCATTAAATTCTTGAGGTTTTTCAATATTGGATAGATGTGCTGCCTGGTCAATCACCTTAAGGGACGATTGAGAAATCAGGCGATGTAAAACAGTGGCTTGATCGACCGTACATGCTGGATCCTGCTTGCCAACTAGAACCATAGTTGGCGCTTTAATTTTGAGTAGCATTGTGGATTGCGCCATATCCCGAACTGCACTACCACAAGCCATATAACCATCAACAGGAGTAGCAAGAATCATCTGTCTCACTGCATCAATTTTTTGAGGTTCCCGATTGATAAACCCCTCCAAAAACCAGCGCTTGATAGTGCCATCCACCAAACCCGCTATCCCAGCAGTTTTAGCTGTAGCAAAACGCTCTTCCCATAAACTGCGAGGCGGCATTTCACTGGCGGTATCGCAAAGACTTAAAGACAACACCCTCTCTGAAAAATGAGCGCCAACATATTGGCAAATCATGCCGCCCATAGACAGACCCACTAAGTGCGCCTGCTTGATATTGAGCGCATCCATTAAGCCGACTAGATCCTCACCGAGCAATCTAATGCTGTAAGGTCCCTCAGTTACTTGAGATTGACCATGCCCACGAGTATCGTAGCGAATTACTCGATAGCGATCTGTCAGAGCGCCGATATTGTCATCCCACATTTCTAAACTAGACATCAGGCTATTGCTCAGAAAGACGGGTGGCCCATCTTCCGGGCCATCGATTTGATAAGCAATCTGAATTTGATTGGCGCTAATGAATTTTTTCATGAAAATACTCCCCAAAATATGTTCGAGTACGTTAACAGAACTCTAAACACTCTGCTGAGATATTCACACCTTACCGATTGAGTTACAGAGAAGATCTCTTGGATTTCACACTTCAGCACAGACCTTCATTTTCAGCTAAATTAAGGATTCAATTCATACCAGAGAAAAGAAGGACAAAGTGCTTCCTAATATACCCCTAGAGCGTCTTGACGGTAGTGTAGAAAATATTTCTGACTACATAGGCAAAGTTTTACTCGTAGTGAATGTAGCGAGCGAATGCGGGTTTACATCGCAGTACCGTGAACTTCAATCTCTCTATCAAGAATTTCATGGCAAGGGCTTTGAAATCCTTGCTTTTCCCTGTAATCAGTTTGGCGCGCAGGAGCCAGGCACTGCTGAGCAAATTCAAGCATTTTGTACTGTCAACTATGGCGTGACTTTTCCAGTCTTTAAGAAAACCAATGTAAATGGGTCTGATACTCACCCTCTTTTTGAATATCTCAAAACTGCTGCCCCTGGACTACTCGGGACAGAGGCAATTAAATGGAACTTTACTAAGTTTCTTATCAATCGAGAAGGCTTACCAGTAAAGAGGTTTGCCTCTGCCACTACCCCCAAAAGTATTCAAGCTGATATTCAAGCATTACTGTAAGGTGCCATAGAAAATGACTAGTTTGCGCAGGGCTTAGATCCCTGGGCGTTCGTTTAGCTATTGATGAGAGTAGCTTTACGAGAATCAAAGCAAATATTAAATAGTGCCCAAGCCTGCAGTTCAGGCTACTTCTTCTAAGACCTGGCTAAGGTGGTCGTACTTCAAAAAATTCTCACGATGCCTTCTGTAGTAAAGCAGCCCCTCTTTCAGGCTCGATACAGTTGCACCCTTTTCCAGCATCTTGTCCCATAGATTCCAGTCTTCTTGCGCATGTATGCCATTTACATGTCTTTTTTCATAGCCGATCTTCTGACCTAGAGCAGTTTTATACATCATGGAGCCATGATGCTTATCTTGGCGATCCCAATATAAATCACCATGATGAGCCTTTGTCTCGCCTGGAACACGATCATGAATTTCTTCTTTTAACTCACCAGTGACAACAATGTCGTAGGTAACAACATCTGCAGTTGCATTAGATAGCAGCTCAATAGCATCAGATCTAAGCCAATTATCAGCACCGATGAAGAGAACATATTCTGTATCCACTCTCAGGAGTAAGTCATGAAAGTTAGCAACGGTTCCCAAGTTATCCGGTCTTAAAATATAGTCAATATCAGGGTATAAGGCTGGTAAATGGCCACAATCGAGAGCGCCATCATCAGCAAAAATAATCCGCTTTGGGGCTATTGTTTGAGATAACAAAGATTCGATGCAATGGGCAGCAAGGTGTCCATACTTATAGGATGCAATAACGACTGTAATCATAGTGTGATGCATTAGAGCACATTTACATGAATCTTTTATTTCAAGAAAAGATATGCACAGAAATCATGAAACCTATTGATTGGGGGGTTAGATACTTTCTGAAAATTACTTGCTAAATGCCGTTTCCATCTCTCGTCTAAATTGAATCGCTTGCATGCTGGCATCGTAATCAACATCATTCCAACAAATCGGTTTTCCAGACGGAATATCTTTATTTAAGGTCATATTGTGTGCCAAGCCAATTGGCAGTGCGCCAAGCTTGAGAGAGTCTGACGTCCGCATCAACTTGCCGTAAACGGTAAAGCCACCCTCTCCATCTAACTTCTCCCCTTTTTTGAGATCTCTCTTGGCAGTGGCAGCAACATCTCCTCGCCATTCCATAGTAGATCCTGTAGCTTCACCACGAACAGCAATACTCGCCACGGAAATACCTAATTCCAAACCAATCAAGTGATAAGGTTTATACATAGCAGCATATTTACCTGTACTGTCTGTCTTAAGGCCGTACTGTGAAAAACAATCCATCACATACTTACTTGGCGCCTCAAATACTACATATACACCCCAACGAAGATCTCTAAACACGGGGCGGCCATCAGGCTCAATTGATGACACGACTTCAACAGTCCCTTTTTGGGCAAGAATGCCGCCATCTGAAATCGGTCGCAAGATATGTGGCAAATCATCAACACCACAGGCAGGGAATATTAATCCATCTGATGGTGGCGTTAAGCCGCATCCATTAGCAACAGCTGCCATTTCAAGTGCTGACTTGGTGCCATCTAAAAATGAATTGAACATTTGTGGATTGAAGTCTCCAGAAGCTACCTGTGCTTCGGAAAATCCGTAGTGGCCCCAGACAGTAGCAGGTGTTGATTGATGGTAGACGGGTAAATATTTTGTCCCCTTACCCGCACAAACTACATCTAGTCCGATTGTTTGAGCCCAATCTACCATTTCAGCGATTAAAGCGGGCTGGTCACCTGATGCCATAGAGTAAATGACGCCTGCCTCAGCTGCTTTTCTTGCAAGTAGCGGACCAGCTAAAACATCTGCTTCAACATTAACCATGATGATGTGTTTGCCGTTCTCAATACACCATAAGGCATGAGTAATCCCTGCAGCCGGGCTCCCAGTGGAGTCAATCACAATATCGATATATTCACTAGATATGACCTTTTGCGCGTCATCAGTAATAAAGGTAGTCCCCGACTTAGCTGCACTCTCAAGAGAGGTAGCGCTATATCGAGACTCCTCCCAGCCCACTCGATGAAGAGATTCTTTGGCGCGCGTTGGAGATAAATCGACTACGGCGACCAAATGAATGCCTGGAGTCCTTGGTGCTTGAGAAAGGTACATGGATCCAAACTTACCCGCACCAATAATGGCCACTCTGACGGGTCTATTTTCAACTGCTAGAGCTTTTAGTTTTTGAATCAGCGACATTGATCAGTCTCTAAATAATGGGGCAGTAATCGCTTTACACCTACAAACTAGCGCATTCGCTCAACATAATAGGTTGCCTTTTCCAATGCATCCTCTGCATTGAATCCAACCATGTCAGCACCTAGATCATCTACTAGCTCTGGATATTGATTGAACACCGGGCTTCCAACAATCAAACCAACGCGTGGATTTTTGGATTTGAGCTTAATCTCTTTGATGAGATCTTTAAGCTGAGGAAACTGCTCCCGAACACTTGCAGATAGGCCAATCACATCAAACCACTCTGTTTG
>JBFZCO010000084.1:0-2911 GCA_041307885.1 Burkholderiales bacterium
ACACCAACGATTTATCTATTTTTAGCATTCTTTATATTGGGTTTAGCACTTGCATTTACCCCTTGTGTCTTGCCAATGCTACCGATTTTGTCCAGCGTGGTTTTTGGAGCCCAGGGAAGTAAAGCAGTGACAAAGTCACGAGCAGCACTATTAGCATCTGCATACGTGCTTGGAATGGCCTGCATGTACGCTCTTGCTGGAGTGCTGATGGCAGCGCTAGGTGGAAGTGTGCAAAGAGCGCTACAGAGCCCTATAGCCCTTGCAGGGTTTGCCATTCTTTTGCTAGCCCTATCAGGCAGTTTATTTGGGTTATATGACCTACGATTGCCCCACTCATGGAATGAGAAGATTGATCGGCTGGCAGGAAGACATCGTGGCGGTAGCATGACAGGTGCATTTGCTCTAGGAGGAATCTCTACCTTGGTAGCGAGTCCTTGTATTACTGCGCCTTTAGCTGGGGTACTTGCATTTATTGCTCAAACAGGCTCTATGAGCTTGGGTGCAGGCTTACTTTTTGTAATGGCATTAGGAATGGGCTTGCCTTTATTGTTCATAGCCGTTGAAGCACGCATTTTGATTCCATCAACAGGAATTTGGATGGTTTGGTTGCAGCGCACCTTAGGCGTATTGTTGGTGGCAACCGCTGCATGGATTGCTTCCCCGTTAATACAGAGTAGTAGTTCTAGTAAAGATAGTATTACAGCCAATGATCAAAAACAGCATCAGATTGGTAATGTTAGTTTTTCAGTCATCCAATCAAGTGCGCAATTAGACCAGTTTTTAGTGCAGGCTAAAGAGCAGAAAAAATTAGTTCTTTTAGACTTTTATGCTGATTGGTGCATCTCTTGCAAGGAGATGGAAGTAAACACTTTTGCTAATTCTGAGGTGAATTCAGAATTGAAGAAATTTATTTTATTGCAAGCTGATGTCACAAAAAACAGCCCTGAAAATCAGGAGCTATTAAAGCGGTTTGGATTATTTGGACCGCCCGGAATTTTATTCTTTGATCCGAATTCGGTCGAGTTAAAGGATCAACGTGTGATTGGTTATATGCCGCCACAACGTTTTATTGAGCGTTTAAAAAAAGCGTTAGATAACTAGCAGTCGATGGTGCTGCTAGTTATTTCTTTAAGAGACGCCCAGCTTCAATTGCAAAATAGGTAAGAATGCCATTGGCGCCAGCTCGCTTAAATGCCAGTAGCGACTCCATCATGACTGCATCATGATCTAACCAACCATTTTGTGCAGCCGCTTTAAGCATGGCATATTCGCCGCTTACTTGATATGCATAAGTCGGGTAATTAAACTCATCACGGACTCTACGAACAATATCTAAATAAGGCATACCAGGTTTAACCATTACCATATCAGCGCCTTCGCTGATATCTAAGGCAACCTCCCGCAAAGCCTCATCAGTATTAGCGCAATCCATCTGATATGTTTTTTTATCAGCCTTACCTAAATTTTTTGCAGAGCCAACAGCATCTCGAAACGGGCCATAAAAAGCAGATGCATATTTAGCTGAGTAGGCCATGATTCGAGTATGAATCAGTTTCTTTTGCTCGAGTGCCTCTCGAATTTTTCCAATGCGACCATCCATCATATCGGAGGGTGCAACGATATCTACCCCAGCTTCCGCTTGGGCAATTGCTTGCTGAACCAGAATCGAAGTTGTCTCATCATTCAGAATGCGACCTTGCTCATCTAAAACACCATCTTGTCCGTGACTTGTATATGGATCGAGCGCAACGTCAGTCATGATGCCTAAATCAGGAAAGCGCTTTTTGAGTTCACGCACTGCATTAGGAATTAATCCATGGGGATTAAAAGCTTCTCTCCCATCAGGTGTTTTTAAGGCAGTATTGATTACCGGAAATAGTGCCATCACAGAAATGCCTAAATCAACACATTCTTGGGCGATCGGAAAAAGTAAGTCTAAAGATACGCGGTTGACTCCGGGCATCGATGCTACTGCTTGAGACTGATTGCTGCCCTCAAGCAAGAAGACTGGATAAATTAAATCATTTGCACTCACTTGATTTTCTTGCATCAAGCGACGCGACCAGTCATCCCGCCGCATGCGACGCGGACGATGATCTGGAAAGTTCAACAAAGAGTTAGCTTGTGATTTCATGTTCTTGAGTCTCTGCGTCAAATAACCATTTAATAACAATGTTGTCAGCCTCTACTAAACCAATTCGTTTGGTACTGGAGAATAATTGTGCCGTAAGTTGTTTAGATTCACCATTACCATCGGGTAAGGCCGGATCATATTGTTGTAACTGCTTACGCACTGCTTCTAGGGCGTGTTTACATTCGCTTTTATTCAGTTTGTCACATTTGCTGAGCAAAATATGGATTGGCTTGCCAGTAGGCACAAACCACTGAATCATTTGCTCATCTAGGTCAGTAATACCGCGTCTAGAGTCCACAATCAGAATCATCCCTACAAGTTGCTCACGCTCTTGCAGATAATCGCTTAAAAGGGCATTCCAGTGGTATTTGGTCTCATGATTGACTGCAGCATAGCCATACCCCGGTAAGTCCACCAAATATGCCAAAAGATCATCTTTTGCAAAAAGGCCAAAATAGTTGATATGTTGGGTACGACCAGGGGTTTTACTGGCAAAAGCCAGCCTTTTTTGGTTACAAAGCACATTAATTGCGCTGGATTTGCCAGCATTTGAGCGCCCAGCAAAGGCCACCTCTCGAAGTGGAGTGGCAGGCAGGCAATGGGTGTCATTGACTGTGGTCGCGAAACGGGCTTGAAAGAGTTTAGACATGTCCGGAAGCTATTGTAAAATCACGCAAAATCATGAAATATCTCATGGTGTTGGGTAAAAGGTTGTAAAAGTTGGGCCCAAACACTTTTAGGAATTTTTGCCAAGGTAAACATAATGCGTCAAACCTC
>JBFZCO010000085.1:0-11897 GCA_041307885.1 Burkholderiales bacterium
ATGTGTGTATTTCATCTACATAATGAGGCTGGTATCGCAGTATCTGCGCAAGCACAAGGTCTTCTGCCTTTATCGCAACATGCTATGCGGTTTTATCAAGATCTTGCCTATCATCCATATCAAGGCCTAGCTATATCAGCAAGCGAGCAAAATGAACTCATTGCGAATTTAGGTAACAAGAAAGCAGCATTATTACGAAATCATGGCAGTCTAGTCTGTGGCTCCACAATTGCACAAGCCTTCTATTTAATGCATACCCTTGATAAGGCCTGCAATATTCAACTAAAGATTCATAATCTGAGCGACATCATCATTCCTAGTGATGCTATTTGTAATCAAACCTACCAAGAACTTTGTGTAGATGGTGATGCTGAAGGTCAAATAGAATGGCCAGCATTTCAACGTTGTTTATTTAATTCATTTCATTAAATCAGAGGAGGACTTATGCCACTAATTCAAATTCAGTTATTTGAGGGACGTAGTACTGAAGTTAAGAGAGAGTATGCCATTGCCATTACAGAGGCGGCTGTAAAAATTATGGGTTGCTCAGCTGAATCGGTAGATGTGATTTATCAAGAAGTGAAAACATCAGACTGGGCTACGGCTGGTAAGCTTTGGAGTGACTAAGCAATGTTGCCTTAGGTGGAGCTCAATGGGAGCAATTCCCTGCTAGTATTCTTAAAATCTTATGTGAAGGGAAGTGGGAATGAAAATTAAAAACTTAGTAAGTATATTAACTGTTACATCATTAGTTTTTGCATCGGTTGGTAATGCGATTGCCTGTACTTCTTTAATGATTACCGATGTGAAGGGCAATGGCTATCATGGTCGAACTTTAGAATTTAGTTCTATCCTGCCTACCTCCATGACTTACTTTCCTGCTGGTACAAAAATTGAATCCTTCACTCCCGCAGGAAAGCAGGGAAAGACATTTAATACCAAGTATGGAATTTTAGGTATGACTGCCTTAGCCCTTCCTACCGCCAAACAGGTGACTTTTGCTGATGGCATGAATGATCAGGGTTTAAGTATGAAGATCAATTGGCTAAATTCCACTACTGCAATTCCCGTGACGGCAGAAGACTCAAAGCTATTGTCGATAACCGATTTTGGATCTTGGACGCTGGGTAATTTCAAGAGTGCATCCGAATTAAGAGCTGCTCTGAATTCTAAGGAAACCGGATTTTGGTTGCCAATATTAAAAGACTTTAGCCCTAACCCGTGGCCTCAGCATTATCACTTTGTAGATAAAACCGGAGACAACTTAGTTGTTGAGTTTACCGATGGCAAGATGAATGTTTACGATAATCCAGTGGGTGTTTTGACAAATGGTCCTGATTTTCCATGGCATTTGCAAAATTTAAGTAACTACACATTTAATAACGTTGATAAAAATACTGGCCAATTAGGTAAGTTGAAACTGGCAACCCAAGATGCTGGTATTGCTCTAACCGCATTACCATCTGCGCAAACATCACAAGGTCGGTTTGTGAAGGCCGCCTTTTACACAAACTATGTTCGTAAAGCAAAGACGCCTGATGAAGCAATGATCACACTGTCTCACATCATTAATAATTTTGATCGTCCCTACGATTTGACGGTTGATGGTGCAGGCGGCTCCGGTGATGGTATCCGTGGTAAGGGCTTTTCTAGTGAGGTAACTGTTTGGACAACCATGAGTGATCTCAATCGCAATCAATATTATGTTCGTAGTATTAATGCCATGAATTTTGCTATGGTTGATATGAATAAGCTCAAAAATATTAAGCAAATTAAATCCATCCTCACTGCTGATGTGGACAAAGCGGGAGCTGATCTCTTTACACTTTTTAATAAGTAAGAATTAGGTTATTCAGTCTCTTCGATTTTTTGCTTTGAAAGAATACCCGCCTGCATGGCGGGTATTTGTTTACACATTCGAGCTGGGCTCTACACAGTGACGATTTAAATAGTAAATGACAGAAAATCTAAATGTCACTACCATCAAGACGTAAATCTAACTGCTAGATTGTTGTATATGTTAGATTGATGAAATATTAATCAACGAATATAGGCAAAGACACCGATATGATTTATGAGCATTTTGATGGTCCGCTGATACCGGTAGCAGCGGCTTTACTTGGAGTGCTTTAATAGGTCTAAGCTCCTACTATTTAGTCTACAAAACTAAAATATTCGATCATCTGCTTTCTATCCCTTTGGTGCCCCCATTTGTAGCATTGCCAGCCATTATGTTTGCATTTCTCATGGGGTTTATGTCGGCAGAGTCATGGCAAAACTTTTCATACGCGAGAACGGCTATGATTAATGAGACCTCGGCAATTTCACGCCTAGTCAATATCCCAATCTATCCTGCAGAATTTCAGGTTAAATCAAATGATTATCTGAAGAGTTACTTAGAGGCAACATTAAAAGAAGAGTGGGCCGGCACCCATAATGAGGTAATTAGTCTTAAAGCCGTGGAATCGCTCGATGACTTGGAGTCCAATATTTGGATTGCTGAGAGACATTGTATGAATGTAAAAAAAGAAACCGATTGTATGGGTTCTACAGCAGTTTCATCATTTGTAAAGGCCATTGATGATTTGCGCATTGCCCGGGAGCAGAGGCTTTCGCTAGGCTATCAAAGTGCCCGTAATGCAAAGTGGATTTTGGTCATTTTTCTGGGATTTATTTCAACATTAACTGTGGCTGCAGTGCATAAAAATAGTCAAAAGACTGGTCTGATTGCAACGGTATTATTTTGCATTAGCCTTTGGATTGCATTTAGCATGATTACTTTATTCATTAACCCTTATAAGTGGTCAGAGTCTATTCAGTCAGTGCCAATGCATGCGATTTTAGAGACTATGAAAAGTACTCAGAAATAATATTACGAATGAAATGTTTTTTGAAAAATTTCCAAAGCTTGAATTAGTCGACTTCTTTGCGTCCCAAAATTGAGTCTGACAAAATTTTCTTGATTAAATTGACTTCCGGGAGAGGTCGCTAAGCCGTTATCTAATAATGCTTGATAGGGGTTTGGATGGTTGAGTTTTGTACAGTTGATCCAAGCAAGGTAGCTACCCTCCATCTTGTCGATACTTAATCCTTTGATGGCACTAATCTTCTGATAAATTAAATCGCGATTCCCTCTCAAGTATTGAATTAACTCTAGCCGCCATGCTTCCCCACCGTCGATTGCTGCAGTTGTTGCGGTGTAGGCTAATAAAGAGGGTGGAGCAATTGTTTCATGAAGACCGGCCTGTATAGCCTTACGTAAGAATGGATTCTCTGCTACTGCCCAGGCAAGACCAATACCTGGAATGTTAAATGTCTTATTCAACGACATTAAGGTGATTGTCTTTTCTGAAATTTCCTTATTGATACTAGCCAATGGAATATGTCTTTTATTTTCATCCAAGATAAGGCCTGCATGAATTTCATCAGAACAAATCCATAAATTATTTTTAATGCAAAAATCACCAAATTCTTGTAACTCTTCCCGAGTAAACACGGTTGAACCAGGATTTTGAGGGTTGCACAGTAAGGCTAACTTAGTCTTATTGGTGATCAAGGTAGGCAATTGACTGATCGGCAATACCCAGCGCTCATCTTTGAGTTCAAGCTGCATTTCATGAAAAGACCTATTAGATCTAGTACAGGCAAGCCGCAGATGATGATAGACAGGATTGGGAACAATCACTTCCTCATCGGCTTTAGTTAGCTGCTGCACGGAGGTATACAGACCAGATACAACGCTTGGGAGAACTACAATCCAATCAGGATCAACTCTCCACTCATACTGACCCCATAAGTATTTCGCAATAAGCTGATTGAAATTACTAGGGCTATGGGTATAGCCATAAATTCCTTCGTTTACACGTTTTCTTAAGGCATTAATAACGCAAGGAGGGGATTGAAAGTCCATATCTGCAACCCATAGGGGTAATACTTTCTCACTGTCAAATCTATCCCAGCGAATGGAGTCAGTATTTAGGCGCGTTGTCGGTATATCAAAATCAAATGCCATCTTTAGCCAGCCTTAATCCGGTCATTTGCCAACGTGCATGCGTTGGAAAGAAATTACGATAACTATTTCTAGAGTGGTCTGGGGAAGTATAGGCAGAGCTACCTCTAAGCACCATTTGGTTGACCATAAATTTGCCGTTATATTCTCCGGCGATTCCCCCCCAAGGTTGATAACCTGGGTAGGCAGAATAGTTACTGCTAGTCCATTGCCAGAGGGCTCCGAAGAGATCCTGTGCTGAGGTTGCTTTGAGTCTAGCAAAAGACTCCCATTCAAATTCAGTTGGTAGACGTGCACCTTCACAGCCTTCTAATCTTTTGCTTGCCCAGCGTGAAAATGCATCTGCCTCAAAATAGCTGATATTAGATACTGGTAAAGATGGCTCCAAAGGATGATTACCATTTAATGAAAACCGCCAGTATTGACCCCCCTCATTTTTATTCCAATACAAAGGCTCACTGATCTTCTCAGATTGAACCCAGGCCCAGCCAGCATCAAGCCACCATTGTGAATCTTGGTAGGCACCATCTTCAATAAAGGCTAGCCATTGAGCATTGGTTACAAGAGAGCTTGAAATAAAGTGTGCCTGGTTGAAGACGGTATGTTGCGGTGATTCATTATCAAAATGAAAGCCTTCACCTGCAAACCCAATCTCCACTAGACCTGATATGCCTTCAATCCATTCGCTAGGACTATTCACAGGATGTGGGGCAATCTTTGTTGCAGAATATGCTGGAAATAGGGAATTTTGATACAGGAGATGCGAAATATCTGTCAGCAACAATTCTTGATGTTGCTGCTCATGATTGATTCCCATCTGAATCAGCCAATTCAGCTCAGGGGATTTATTTGCTTCTAAAAGTGCCTCAATTCTGCGTTCGATATCGGTACGCCATTCCAATACTTCTTTTAATGAGGGCCTTGTAAGAAGTCCTCGTTGCTTGCGAGGGTGCTTATCGCCTACGCCGTTGTAGTAGCTATTAAAAAGAATGGCAAATTGCGGATTCCAAAACTGAAAATTTTTCTCAAATGATTTGAGAATCATTACTTCGTAAAACCACGTAACGTGGGCTAAATGCCATTTAGCAGGACTTGCATCCTCCATCGATTGAGCCTGACAATCTTCTGGGCTTAAAGTGGCAATAAGGTCGATTGAATACTGTCTAGAGCTACGAAACTGATCAAGAAGTAAATTCGCGGATGTCATCTTGGTGGCTATTTTATTGGGCATAGATCACTGCAAAGTAATTTTTAGGGTCTGTCCATATTTGTGTAGATGTAAATCCCGCACTCTTGAGCAATTGCTTAATAGATTCAATGGTGTACTTATGAGAATTTTCAGTATGTATAAGTTCGCCTTGTTTAAACGATCTTGAGTTTCCTGGCCACGAGACTGTCAGATCCTCAAGGGCCTCTAAATAGAGTTCAACCCTATTTTCGGCATGATTAACGATGACTTTGTGACAGAATTTCTCAACTTCAAAATTAGAGCCTAAGTAGGCGTTCACTGATCTAAGAATATTTAAATTAAATGCAGAGGTGATTTTGAGAGGGTCATCGTAAGCATTCATTAAAACAGAATCATCTTTCATTAAATCAACGCCAAGCAATAGGCCGCCTTCTTTGATCTGCGCTTTGATTTGGTTAAGAAGGTGGAGTGCCTCTGATCTTAGGAAGTTCCCAATGCTAGACCCGGGGTAAAAAAAGGTGTTGCGACTTAAATTTGGAGAGTTGGGGATCGTTAGATTTTTTGAAAAATCCATACCAATGCATTGCATGTGAATATGTGGATATTTAGCTGTAAGTTTTTTTAATGCATCTTGCAGATACTCAGCTGAAAAATCGATAGCAAGATAACTTGAGGGTATTAGAGAGCTGAAAAAGGACTCCGCTTTCTCGCAATTACCCGCTCCTAAATCAATTAGGGTTGTACCAACTCCTACTGCATTGACTATTTGATCTTGATATTGAGTAAAGATGCTTTTTTCAGTGCGGGTTGGATAGTACTCAGGTAGTAATGTGATCGCTGTGAAAAGATGGGAGCCCAAAGGGTCATAAAAAAACTTCGGTGAAATAGAGGCAGATTGAGCCAGCAAGCCCATTTCAATTTCAGGCACAAAGTCATGATGGATTGAGGCATTTCCGCCCTGGGCGTTTGGTATTGTCATAAATTATTTAAGGTGCTATTCGCTTTGGAGTAGTGGTTCTTTATACAGCATAAAGATGAGATTTGCTTTATGCTAAATCTACAACAAGGAGATGAAATGAGAGCTATTTGGAATAATGAAGTTTTAGCAAATTCAAGCGAAACGATTGTGGTTGAAGGAAATCATTACTTTCCCCCCGCTAGCTTAAATAGGCAGTTTTTTAAAGAGTCCGATAAACATACCGTTTGCTCTTGGAAAGGGACTGCCAGTTATTACGATCTAGATGTTAATGGCCAATCTAATCTAGGCGCTGCTTGGTATTATCCTGAACCAAAATCATCTGCAAATAACATTGCTGGCTATATTGCTTTTTGGAAGGGTGTAGAAGTGATCGAGTAATTTATTCATGATTCTTTAGCTAGATTGAAATCCTAGTGGACCACCTCACCACTAAGACTTCGTCTGTACTCAAGTAATTTAAAATCAATGTTTACAGTATTGACACTTTAGTTTAATTTAGTTATTCACTAATTTCGTCGAGGGCTTCTATGAAAAAGTTACTATCTTCCTTAGCGCTTGCTTCCCTTCTAGGGCTTCATTATTCAGCTGTGTATGCTGATCCGCCAATGCAGCCTTTTTATGCCGCTGTTATGAAAATGACCCCGGAGGGTAAGTTAGGTCAAGTTATCAAGCAGGAAAAGATAGAAACCTCCATTAAAGGTGCGCAAGCTTGGAAGATTGCCTACATTTCTTCCGATATTTCTGGTCGTAAAACTATTGCAACAGGTTTAGTAGTAGCGCCAGTAGGATCAGCACCCCCAGGCGGACGTCCTGTAATGACGTGGGCACACGGCACAACAGGTTCAGCTCAAAATTGTGGCCCGTCTCAAGTCATTGACCCCGTTGTTCCTTTAAATGAGTATTTCTTATTAGGTGGAAATTCTTGGACAGACTATGGAATTCCCGCTGTAGAGGAATTCCTCAAAGAGGGTTATGTTGTGGTTGCAACTGATTATCAAGGTTTAGGCAGTGGTGGCCGGCATCAATATAGTGTGGCGGCGACTAATGGCATGGATACACTCAATGCGGCTCGCGCTGCTAGTGCCATGAAGGAAACCGGCGCAGGTAAAAAAACGGTAGTTTATGGCTGGTCTCAGGGTGGTGGCGCTACGATCGCATTAGCTGGAATGCCAGAATATATCAAGCAAACTGGAACAGCATCCGATAATCTCGATATCGTTGGATTCGTTGCACTAGCTCCACAAGATATTTCCATACTCGCTCCGGCAGGTAAGCTGAATCAAGTGAGTGCTGATAAATATTTTCAAGACTTACAAAAGATGTTTTTAGATAACATCTTCAATTTTACCCATGCAACTATGTACTATTGGGGGACTCAAGCCGCTTTTCCGAATCTCAAGTTAACCGATATCTTCACAGATGACGGTGCAAAAGTGGCCGATCAGATATATCGCAACAAGTGTATGCATGTTGCGAGTGATACCTTCAATTTTTTATATAGCTCAAACTACAAAACGCTATTAAAGCAAAAGCCCTCAAATACTTTAGCCTGGACTGAGGCAATGTTGAAAGGTGGTGTGCCGGTTGTAAAACCAATTGCACCTGTGCAAATTTATTTTGGATCAAAAGATACAGCTGTTCCACCCATGATGCATAAGCAATATCAAGATCAAGTCTGTAAATTAGGAGGTAATGTGGGCAGAATGCAGCTGCCTGGCGAGCAAAGTCACTTTACGACTCCGGCATCATCTAAACCTTTTTACTTACCTTGGGTGAAAGATCGAATAGCAGGTAAGTCTTTAGCTAATGCTTGCCCTCAAAATTAGAGAGAATATCCGTCACTTCTTTTTCAAAGGTGCCAAGTTAGTAGCGAATTTTGGTAGCTGCATCATGTCGATCGCGCTCTTCAGTTTCAATTAATGATTCTTTCCTCAGTAAGTATGTTTATTTCTGGGTGAGTTTATCTTGGCAATTCCTGATGGTGTTCGGGTAAATACTATTCACTACGTAGCTAGTATCTTAAGTAAAAAGCTTCAGTTATCTTATTTCCTCCACTATTTAAAGGACAGTCGTGATGGATAAAAGTGCAGCTACTTCTCCTATGGTAGTAAGCAAAGAATTAGCGGGATATTCGAATGCTGAATATCAGACCATGTTCCAAAATTATGGTTACAGTACCGCGCTCATCGGTGGCGATGTTTCGCTATTTGCCAGCACTCGGATGTCATCTCTTTTTCACACGGCAATCGTGCCACCCCGCAGGGCAGCAAATTCATTACCAAGTGAGCCAAATCCTGCGGTTGGCAAGGTTGTAGCTGAGACAGCTTGTGGCAAGCTATCACTTGATGATTTTGTTAAAACCCCTAAAAGCCGTATACAAGCATTTATCGTCGCGCACAAAGGTAAGGTTGTATATGAGTGCTATCCGGGCATGAGATCGACAGATCGCCATCTTTGGGCATCAGCAGCTAAGCCTATTACAGGATTATTGATCGAGCAACTGATTGACGAAGGTAGGATTGATCAAGACAAGACTTATGGTGAATACGTCCCTGAATTTCGCGGCAGTGTTTGGGAGCACATCAAGATTCTAGATCTTCTGAATATGGCATCGGGTCTGAATATCGTAGAAGATGATCAAACGCGAAACGATCCTGTATCAGTAATGGCACGCCTCTATCATTCTGAATTTGGTATTCCAGATCCAATA
The DNA here is from genome assembly GCA_041307885.1 of Burkholderiales bacterium. Classification (GTDB taxonomy): domain Bacteria; phylum Pseudomonadota; class Gammaproteobacteria; order Burkholderiales; family Burkholderiaceae; genus Polynucleobacter. Next base: position 8,888 of record JBFZCO010000085.1, read on the forward strand.
ACAAATAAATTAGAGACAACACGCACTGTAATGAAATTTGCGGCAAAAGAAGTCGATCCTGGTCAGCGCTTTGATTACAGCTCCATGATCACACAATCGCTTGTCATACTTGCCGAGGAGATATCACAAAAACGTTTTTCTGATTTAGTTGATGAAAAAATATTCTCCCATATGGCGCTAGAGGGTGAGATGCAGTTTCACTTATCTGGAGCTGACCATCTTGAAGTCGCACATGGAATCGTTTCGGGCTCTCTACGTAATCTGTTGCACTTCGGCATGCTTTACACACCAAGCTGGAAAAAGATCGCTGATAAGCAGGTTGTCTCTGATGCAACACTCCGGCGTATTCAAAAAGATCTACCAAGCCATGAAGCCTTTATGGCTGGGGCTGATGGTCCTAATTTTATGAAGGCCTTGGGTGACTACGTCATTAGCAATAATCGTCAGTGGGATGATATTTTTCCTGATGGCGATATGTTTAAGTTAGGTTTTAACGGGCAGGGCGTTTATGTTTCGCCAAGCCGTGACTTAGTGATCGCCTACTTTTCTACCAATCCGGATGAAGCTCCTGGCCAAGGCTATATGAGACCAATTGCGAAGTCTGGACTATTTGAGTATTAACGAAATCAAGTAACCTATGCATTAAGTGCAAATGACTTTTCAGGGTTTTAATAGGGCAAGATGCGCGGGATAATGATCCCTAGGGTTTGCCCTTAAATTTATCATCATTCATCCAATTTGCACCCCAGTTTAACGTGGTGGATGCGCTGACTAATGATTATTGGCCTTTTACTTTATAACGATAAAGTTATTTTTTAATAAATACAGATAAACTATTAGCCTTGTATAAAAGGAGATGAATTTGAAAACGAAGTCTATTTTTACCTTATTAACAGCGGCATCAATTGCCCTTTCCTCGATTGGTAATGCAATTGCTTGCACTTCATTGGTGTATACCGATTTGCAAGGTCGCGCCTATGTCGGTAGAACTATGGAGTTTGTTGGCGTTCAACCAGACCATCTCACCTATTTTCCTAAAGGTAGTAAATTCTCTTCCACTACACCCGATGGTAAGCAAGGGATTACCTTTAGCTCTAAGTACGCAATATTTTCCACTAGTATTAAAAAAGGTTTAGTTCCCGGAGATAAACAAGAAACTGTCATTGATGCTATGAATGATCAGGGATTGGTTTTTTCAATCCAGTCATTGGGTGGTAATAGCTCTCCAGATGTGAGTCGTGCTCCACAAGACAAGATTATTTCCCTGGCCGATTTCGGCCCTTGGGTTTTGGGGGGCTTCTCTAATGTAGCGCAGGTCAAGAAGGCTCTTGAAAATAAAGAGGTAGAAATCTGGTTGCCAGTAGTAGCTTATTTAGGTGAGGGTGCTTTCCCTATTCATATCGCTCTTTATGACAAGACTGGTGCTGGCATCGTTCTGGAGTGGACTGGCGGGAAAACAAATATCTATGACAATCCGGTCGGAGTGATGACTAATAACCCACCATTCCCATGGCATATCCAAAATATGAGTAACTATGCCTACCTTACGAATGTAGATAAAAATACTGGCAAGTTTAATAATTTAAAAGTGAGTGCATTTGATGGCGGCGGTAATATGGCTGGCCTTCCAAGTATAGAAACCTCACCAGGTCGCTTTGTAAAAGCCGCGTACTACTCTACATTTGCAGAAAAAGCATCAACACCTAATCAAGCTATCATTACTCTTAGTCACATCATGAACAACTTTGATAGGCCTAAAAATATTTCTATTGATTTACCTAAGGATATGCCAGGCGGTGAGAGAGATATGACAAATGCAAAAGGCGTTAAGTCTTCTTCAGAGATAACTCTCTGGACAACTATGCGGGATACAAATCGAAATCTGTTCTACATCAGAACAATTGATAGCATCAACTATTCCATGTTTGATATAAATAAGCTCAGTACATTAAAAAGTGTTACAAAAGTATCTTTTGATACTCTGAACGCTAATCCAAACATTGATGGTACGTCACTGTTTTTAAAGTAATTGACTCAATCTCCACTAGTTACCAATGGTGGAATGATGGAAATGAGAAATGATTTCCTTAGTGGCTTGAATCATGTATTGAAAATAATAAAACCACCTGCGGGTGGTTTTATTATTAGGTGAAAATGGAAATAATGAAAACTATTTGTAATGTATAAAGCGCTCTTGCAATATGAATTTTTTCTGGCCTATGTATAAAGCATTTCTTTTTTTATTGATCATGATCTTGCAGGGGAATAGCTGTGCCCAAAGCTCAAGCGGCACTATGAGCGAAGAGGCAAGGGCGGGTCAAAAAATGCAAAATCGCCTTTACCCCCAAATCCAGTTGCCATTGACCTATAACTGGAATCCTAAGATGGGGCTGAATAATGGAACTCAGCAAACAGAGCTCACTTTAAACCCTATCATTCCCGTAAGCATTAATAGTGATGTGCAATTAATTCTAAATCCAATGCTGACTTATAACCATAATGCGAATGATCAGCAAGTCACTAATCAGAGCCAACCTATCCAACTGGCAACTTTCTTTGCCCCAACTTATGTAAAAAATTGGTATTACGGAATTGGGCCGTATATTCAGGCGCCCGCTACAAATGCTAATAATGGTTCTAAGCAAACAGGGCTTGGGGTGTCAGCGGGAGTGTTCTTTACCCCAGATAATTGGGTGGTCGGAGCGGCGATGTTTAACTCGTGGGGTATTGGCAATGACTTGTCTGGCGGAAAAGCCAATCTTCTCAATATTCAGCCTAGTATTTCTTACATCACTGATGATGCTTGGATATATAATTTATCGAATCAGCTTGCCTACAACTACACGCCAAGCTTTACAACCAATCAATTGACTCTCAGCGGCGGTAAAGCGATTCGATTTGCTGACTATCATTTGCAATTCCAAGTGGGTCCAACATATATGCTTACAACTACTCCTACAAGTTCAAAAGGGTTTGGTGCATTTTTTGGCCTGACTCTTTTGCTGCCAAG
>JBFZCO010000086.1:0-13658 GCA_041307885.1 Burkholderiales bacterium
CCCATCCAACTATTCATCAGTTTTAGCAAAATAGGTATGTCTGGTTTTGGTGGGGTGCTCCCTTGGGCACGACGAACTTTAGTAGAGCAAGATAAGGTACTGAGCTCCGAAGAATTTAGTGCCATGCTAGGCATCTGTCAGATCGTTCCTGGACCCAATATTGTCAATCTCGCAGTATGTGTTGGCTCACGCTTTGGTGGGGCTGCGGGTGCTTTTGCTGCGGTTCTAGGTCTCACTCTAGGTCCCATTTGTATTGTGATGTTATTGGCACTTTTATATGATCATTACAGCTATATGGAAACCGTTCAAGGGGTGCTTCGCGGAATTTCAGCAGTAGGTGTAGGGCTCATCGCCTCTACCGGCTTTAAGATGTTGCGCGATGAGTTTCGCTTTCCTGCGATGCTGTTAGTGGTGCTAGTAACGATCATTACCGCTAGCTACTTTCATTTAGGCTTAGGCTGGGTGGTGCTTACCGCATCACCTCTTGCCCTATTTTTAGCTCACAAGAAAGCGCGTAAGTTATGAGCGTCTTATTGAGCTTGTTTCTCAAATTATCGGCATTTTCGCTCATCGCTTTTGGTGGTGTAAACGCACTACTCCCAAGCCTTCTCAATTTATCTGTCAACCAAGAGCATTGGATTGACTTGCAAACCTTTGCAGATTATTTTGCAATTGCTCAAGCAGCGCCGGGACCGAATTTCATGACTGTCACTTTAATTGGTTGGCATGTGTACGGCGTAATTGGCGCTTTGATCGCAACCTTTGCAATTGCTTGGCCCTCTTCTATTTTAGTTTTCTTCGTGCAACGCTGGATCATGGGGATGAGTGATCCGCAAAAAAAGAAAACGATTCAATACGCAGCAGCCGCATTAGCTATTGGATTGGTTTTATCCTCTGCATGGCAGATCGCACTACAAATTAATCACAGCGTTGCTGCTTACGCTTTGACCTTAGCTACCATTGGATTGACTTTATTTACTCGCTGGCACCCCTTATATCTCATTATCTTGGGCGCAGCTTTAGGATTATTAGGGCTGATATAAAGAGTACAGATTTATTTCAAGGCTTGATAAGTCAAGATACCTAAAAAAGTTAACGTGAGTGAGCCCAGTACATTTAAGAGCACAGCGCCAAAAGCCCATGTCAACTCACCACGCTGCATCAATCCAACGACTTCAGCAGAAAAGCTAGAAAACGTAGTCAGACCCCCTAAGAACCCAGTAATCAAAAATAACTTCCACTCAGGGGAGAGATCAGGGTTATTTCCAAAAAAGGCGACAGCAATGCCAATCAAATAACCACCCACCATATTGGATATAAAGGTGCCCAAGGGCAGACTGGAGGCAACGCTTACAGTTGCAAGATTAAATCCCGCTCTGAGCAATGCTCCAATACCGGCACCGCAGAAGATAGCAAAGATAGATGGCCACATATCAATATCTATTGAATTGAAAAAGTCAGCATGCTCATGGAAGCCATTTCTATACCGTTGATTAATACCTTAGCCTCTTCACCATCTTGCTGTAGAGCAAGAATGTATAAAGCAGGCCAGTAATGCTCAGGGGTGGGAATAGCCAAGTGAGCAGCATCACCAAATTGCTCCCAATGAATTAAAGAATCATGGTGATTAGCATTCATTTGAGAGACAAAAAAATCATTAAATTCTTGAGCCCAAGGAAAAGGACTAGCGCCCTCCTCCCAATCAATCGTACGCAAGTTGTGAACCACGTTGCCACTGCCCAGAATTAAGATGTTTTCATCACGCAAGGGTTTTAATTGTTTAGCCAATTCATAGTGCTCTTTTGCCGATAAAGATCCATCTAGACTCAGTTGCACTATTGGCACATCTGCATCTGGATAGAGATATTTCAATACAGACCATGAGCCATGATCAATTCCCCACTCATTCTCCTCGAGAACCACAGGAACATCTAAGAGCCCTTGAACACGATCTGCAAGCGCCGGGCTTCCGGGTGCTGGATATTGGATATCAAATAAGGCTTGCGGAAAGCCACCAAAATCATGAATCGTCTTTGGTTTTGGCATCGCTGTGACCCAAACACCGCGGGTCAGCCAATGCGCTGAAATGACCAAAATGGCATCGGGTCGATGCAGCAACTTTCCTAATTGCGCCCAAGCAGTTGTATAGCGATTGGGCTCGATAGCGTACATCGGACTACCATGGCCAGCGAATACAGCAGGTTGGCGATGGCTAGTCATCCAAACAAATTAGCCGAATACGTAACCAGTATGCGCTGCAACTAATGCAAACAAAATAGCTAAACTCGTGGCAGCTGCCAACATCACGATCAAGGTGATGATCTTTTTATTGACTTCGTCTTTCGATTCTTTATGCCATTCGTTCATATTCCATCCCTCTTTACAGATTCATTAATAGCGTGATTATCCACTATCGCCCGCGTCCAGCCTTGCGCATCATGCCTTTTCCGCCGCCAAAGCCTGCCTGAGGCCTCCCACCGGGGCCAGATGGGCCCTTTGGTGCTGGGGGACGTGTCGGTGGTTTAGCAATCACAGACTTAGCTGGTGTCTTGGATTCTGGTTTCTTTTCGTCAGTCACTTTTTGCTCCTATAGATATCATATTGCCATGTTTACTGACTATTCTATCCAAGCTATCGCCATTAATGCGATTCCCCTCATTTTTGCTATCACTATCCACGAGGCAGCCCATGGATACGCAGCTCGTAGATTGGGAGACAACACGGCCTATTTACTAGGTCGAGTCACCCTCAACCCAGCCAAACATATAGACCCTATTGGTACGATCTTGATCCCCCTCATGCTCATTTTGAGTGGGTCTCCATTTTTAGTAGGCTATGCCAAACCAGTACCCGTTCGCTTTGATCGACTCAGAAATCCTCGAATTGATTCAATTTGGGTTGCTTTAGCTGGTCCTGGCTCAAACTTTATACAGGCCCTCATTTGGGCGATTATTCTCATTGGACTGCTTGGGTTTGGGGTCAATGAGCGCTTTTTAATAGCAATGTCTCAAGCTGGGGTGACATGGAACATCGGTTTGTTAGTTTTCAATCTCTTTCCATTACCCCCGCTGGATGGCGGACGTATTTTGGCGGGCCTGCTCCCTGCAAGACAATCCATCGCCCTAGGTAAATTAGAACCCTGGGGATTTTTCATCGTCTTAGGACTCATTTTTACTGGAATCATTGGTAGTTTATGGATGGAGCCATTAATGGCCTTTTTTAAGGGGGTCATTTACTACCTCACATTACCCATTCAGATGGTTTTATGACGAAATGCGTATGAAAAAGTCACTATTCAGTAGTATGCTCAAACCAGCAATGTTGTTATTTCTAATTCTCTAGCGGAGCCATTCCATGAAAATCCAACGCACTCTATTAATCGCGATTACACCAGCCCTAATAGCTACCTCAGGCATTGCCTTTGCACAATTTAAAAAACCAGATGACGCCATTAAATATCGTCAAAGTGCATTTACTGTGATGGCCAATTCTTTTGGGAAAATTGGTGCTGTTGTTAAGGGCGAAGCGCCTTTTAATAAAGATGAAGTAGCAAAAAATGCTGCAGTCGTTGCAACCATCTCTTCATTGCCATGGCAAGCTTTTGGTCCAGGCACTGAAGGTGGTAATGCACTTCCTGGCGTGTGGTCTGATAACGCTAAATTCAAAGCTGCTGGTGAAAAAATGCAGCTAGCTGTTGCTAATCTCAATACCGCAGCACAGTCTGGTGATCAAGAAGCAATTAAAAAAGCTTTTGGTGCAGCGGGTGCTACCTGCAAAGCTTGTCATGATGACTTCAAGAAAAAATAATTATTGCGTAATGAAGTAACCCAGCGTAACCGCAATCAGGCTGAGCACTATTAAAGCAATGCCTCTTTGCAGACCCCCATCCTGGGAGGTGTGACCCAAGTCATCAGGCAAATGTTTTGCCTTATCGCTTGGGTCGATTTCTTTATCACCTACTAACATAGGTTTGATTAAGTTTTCATGCTTGAATTTTTGGTAATACAGAATCGCGCACAGATGAAGCGCAATCACAACAAGTAGAATTTTTTCATTGAAATAATGAATTGAAGTGAGTAGCTCGACTGTTCCATTAGAAACATATTTCGCAAATGGTCCCTCAAAAGCGATATCGTCATTTGCAAAGAGACCAGTTATAGCCTGAACTCCAACAGAACCAAGCAAGGCAAGGACTGACAGGGCGCCCAGCGGATTGTGTCCGAGGCCTCCGGAGATTTTTCCAGTTAAGTACTGTAATAGTCTTTTTGGGCTTGGAACAAAATTAATAAAGCGGGCATGGTATGAACCAATTAAACCCCAACAGACTCTAAAAATAATGAGTGTCAAAATGCAGTATCCCGACAGTGCATGGAACTCCATCGCATTGCCGCCAATCTTTACTGTCACAAAGCTAGTAATCATGAATGCGACTAATAGCCAATGAAACAGTCGAATTGGTAAGTCCCAAACTCGGATGATTTTTTTCATCCCTTAAGAATAAAACAAGGAGGGTCTAAACCTCACATTTATTTAATCTTTGGTAAATCCTTTTGGATGATCTTTAGGCCCTCACGTAAGGCATCTTGATATCGATCACGCTCTGCCTTAATCGAATCTGCAGTCCAGCTATAAAAACCCTCACCAGTCTTCATGCCAAACTTTCCGCTAGCGATACGATCGCTCAGACATTTTGCAATTGTTGGGGAGTTGTTGAGAGTGGGGTAAATCGTTGCGCCACCAGCACCATGAACTTCTAGACCCGCATGATCTCGTTGCATCGCCGGTCCTGCAGCAATATATCGGAAGCCAAATCCAAATCGTACTGCCTTATCAATATCCTCCAGGCTGGCAATCCCCTCGTCTACCATTGAAAATGCCTCGCGAGATAGGGCGTGCTGCAAACGATTGGCCAAAAATCCAGGCAAATCTTTTTTTACGGTGACAGGCACCATACCGCAAGCAGTCATCAATCTCGATAAACTCTCACCGACCATTGGCGAAGTTTTTTCTCCGTACACCACCTCGACACAAGGCACTAAGTGAGCTGGCATAAAAAAATGTAGGCCAATCATTCGTGCTGCTGTTCTCAGACCTCGAGAAATGTCGCTGATAGGAAAACTCGTACTGTTACTTGCCAAAACCGTCTCTGGTTTGGCGTATTGCTCTAACTTAGCAAATAATTCCTGCTTAATATCTAAGCGTTCAGGAACGCACTCAATCACGAGATCAACATCTGCCCAATCAACCTCTTCAAGCGAGCCAGCAACTGAAAGTAAATGGATACGGTTTTCATAGCCCAGCTCTGTCATGGTGCTAGCAAAGTAGTCTGGCAATAATGCTCGGCGCTCAGTTGTAGGCTCCACTACCTGAACGGCACATCCGCCCCGAGCGCAAACTGCAGCAACATCAGCACCCATAGTGCCTCCGCCGACGATAACTACCTTAGTTTCAGCTGGGGTAAACAACATCTTCATTTCTCCTTCGGGGCTAAGATAAGGATTACAAATCCTCATACAATACTTTCATTATTCCAATAAAAATGTAAGTGAGACATGATCCCAGTCAATTCAGTACTGCAGGTCGGACAATTTCCAGAAGTGATGCAAATGGTCATTGATCAACGCATTACCCCTGCACGCCTTGGCGACGTGAATGCCGAACTTCCGCCTGGATCCTATCGCAGTATCTTGATTCGCTCCAATACCCAGCTACCCATTTCGCTACTTGAAAAGCTGCCACAGGTCAAAATGGTAGCTACCTGTGGAGTGGGCTATGACAACCTCCCCCTAGACTACCTTAGGCAAAAAGGCATTTTGGCCAGCAATACCCCGGGAGTCTTAAATGATGCAGTCTGCGAGCTAGCGATTGGCATGATGTTTGGTCTCTTACGCCGCATCCCTCAAGCTCACGAGTTTGTCAAAAGTACAGCTTGGTCTAGGGGTTTATTTACTGTCACTACAACCCTTGCTGGCAAACGTGTAGGCATTGTGGGCATGGGACGGATTGGGCAAGATCTCGCAAAGCGTTTAGAGTCCTTTAAGGTTGATATTGCCTACACAGGCCCTAGCGCCAAAAATCTACCCTACACCTATTTACCGAATGTCAAAGCCTTGGCAGAGGTATGTGATGTGCTTTTCCTAGCCTGCCCTGCCAGTCCAGCAACTGAAAAAATGATCAATGCAGAGGTATTGGAGGCATTAGGCCCCCAGTCGTATTTGATTAATATTGCAAGAGGTAGCGTAGTGGATGAAGCTGCACTTTTAGTTGCACTGCAGCAAAAAAAGATTGCTGGAGCAGCCCTTGATGTGTTTGAGAATGAACCAAATCCTGACGCAGCCTTCTTAAATCTTGATAATGTCTTACTAACACCGCATATTGGCAGCGCAACTTCGGAAACTAGACAACTAATGACAAATTTAGCAATAGATAATCTAGAAGCTTTTTATAATCAACAACCCCTTCTAACAGAAGTAAAAAATTAAAAAAACGGAGTAAGCATGACTATTTCCCTACACCCTTCAACGCTACCAGCAGTCCTGTCGCCAGTAATCACCCCATTTACAGCGGATGGCAGTCCAGATACAAAAAAATTACTTAAGCAATGTTTATGGCTGGAAGCTAATGGGGTAGGTCAAGCCATATTTGGAACCAACTCTGAAGCAAACTCAATGTCTGCACCACAAAAGATGAGTACCTTAACCGCTCTCGTTGAAGGTGGCCTCAATCCAGCCCATATGATGCCTGGCACAGGAGCAACATCTATTGATGCAACCGTCACTATGACGCGTCACGCACTTCAACACAAATGCGCTGGTGTTTTAATGCTGCCACCGTTCTACTACAAAGATATTACGGATGATGGCCTCTTCGCCTTCTTCTCAGAGGTAATTCAAAAAGTGGGTGAAGCTGGTTTGCAAATTTACATTTACAACATCCCACCAGTTACCAAAATTAATTTGAGCTTATCTTTATTGGAGCGCTTAACCAAAGAGTACCCAAAAACGGTAGTGGGCATGAAAGATAGCTCTGGTGACTGGGCGTATACCGAATCTGTTATCAAGCTACTTGCGCCGTTTGGTTTCCGTGTCTATGCTGGAAGTGAGGTATTTTTAATGCGTACATTGCGTGCCGGTGGCGTAGGTTGCATTTCTGCTACAGCTAACGTAAACCCTAAGGCAATTTCAGAATTAGCAGCCCATTGGCGGGAGTCTGACGCAGATCAACGTCAAGAAGCACTAGATCAAGTACGCTCTATCTTTGCCAAGTATCAAATGATTGCCGGAATGAAAACTGCAGTGGCACACTATAGCCATGATCCAGAGTGGTTACGGGTTCGCCCACCACTCATGCAGCTCAGTTCAGACCAGCAAGCTAAGCTATTGACAGAGTTGCAAAAGATGAACTTTAGTATGCCAGGCCTTTAATTACATAGACGCAAAACAGGAGACAAAAATGAAGCTGATTAAAGTAATTGCCGTATCGTTGACCATGTTGTTCGGTGCTGCACAAGCACAAAATCTTTCCATCGCAACCGGTGGTACTGGTGGTGTTTACTACCCAATGGGTGGTGGCCTAGCCTCAGTCCTATCCAAGCATGTGCCAGGGATGTCAGCAACTGCCGAAGTAACAGGTGGTTCCGTTGATAACTTAAAACTGGTTGGCACTGGTAAACCGTATGTTGGTTTCTCAATGGCTGATGCTGCTAAAGATGCTAAAGATGGTGAAGATAAATTTAAGGGCAAGCCAGTAGATTTACGTAACTTACTGATCCTGTATCCAAACCTCATGCACGTTGCTACCGTGGAATCAACTGGCATTAAGACCATGAAAGATCTCAAAGGTAAGCGTGTCAGTACAGGCTCACCAGGAAGTGCTACTGAAGTCATGGCCTTTCGCTTGTTAGAGGCTGCTGGCCTTGATAAAGATAAGGACGTTAAGCGTGAGCGCTTGAGCGTTGCAGAATCTGTTAACGCTGTAAAAGACCGTAAGATTGACGCCTTCTTTTGGGTAGGCGGTCTTCCAACAGCAGCTGTTACTGATCTAGCAAATAGCCCAGGCATGAAAATTGTTATGGTAGACACTTCTGCTGAAGTTCCTGCTATGAACAAAAAATATGGCAACCTTTACTTCCCGTCCATTATTACAAAGCAAACTTATAGCGGAATGGAAAAGGACAATAATGTTGCAGCAGTTGCCAACCTCTTGGTTGTCAACGCCTCTATGTCTGATGCAGAGGCATACAAGATTGTGAAAGCCATTTTTGATAATCAGCTTGAACTTGTCCGCTCACATGCTGAGTACAGAAATATCAAATTAGAGAACCAAAAAGAAAATGCTACACCGATTGCCTACCATCCAGGCGCTTTAAAGTACTTTAAAGAAAAAGGTATCAAAGTTAACTAAGCCATATCGGGGTGAGTTAATCTCACCCCTTCTGCTTTATTGCGGTACATAACTATAAATATAGACTGATTGAGACATGAACCAAAATGTGATTGACAACGAAACCCAAGAAAAGTTAGACGCCTTCATTAAGCAAGAAGAAGGTGACTCTAATAACTACAAAGGTCTACTAGCTAAATTCATCACGCTTGTGGCAGTAGGGATGTCTTTATTTCATTTGTACGCAGCCTATTCGATTGTGCCAACGCATCAGCTTAGAGTCATTCACGTTGCGTTAGTCTTCTTTTTATTGTTCTTGAGTTTTCCTATTGCTGCTCGCTTTAAAAACAGATTGATGATTTGGGATGTTTTGTTTGCCATAGGTTCAATTGCCATCGCTTATTACATTCTGGCTGGCGGCGATGAACTGATGGACAGAAACACTGCTCCAAATTCTACTGACGTCATGGTTGGTATTGTCCTTATCCTACTCATCCTCGAAGGCGTGAGAAGAACCAATGGGATGGTGCTTGTTACCGTTACGGTGCTTTTCTTGCTATACGCCTTTTATGGCAACTATCTTCCCGCTCCATGGACCCATAAAGGTTACGACTTAGATCGACTGGTAGGCTATATGTTTATGAGTCTGGAGGGCATCTATGGCACTGCAGTCGACGTTTCTGCAACCCTGATTATTCTCTTCACTATTTTTGGTGCCTTTTTGCAATTTACTGGTGCCGGAAAATTCTTCATCGACTTCTCTTTTGCTGCAATGGGTGGCAAATCATCTGGGGTAGGTAGAACGATTGTCTTGTCCTCGTTCCTGATGGGTGGCCCATCAGGATCCGGTGTTGCAACTACTGTTACGGTAGGCTCTGTTGCTGCACCTATGCTTGAAAAAGTGGGTTACGAAAAAAATGCCGCAGGTGGTCTTTTAGCTGCAGGCGGACTTGGCGCAATCATCTCACCACCAGTATTAGGCGCCGCTGCTTTCCTGATTGCTGACTTCCTCAAAATATCCTACTTAGATGTGTTGCTCATGGCAACCATCCCCACGATTCTGTTCTACCTTGGTTTGTTTGTGATGGTTGAAATCGACGTACGTAAGTACGGCATGAAAAACATTCATTTTGCATCCGCAGAAAGTGCTTGGCAGTTAACTAAAAAGTATTGGTTTCACTTCTTCTCTTTGATTTCTATTGTAGTTTTCATGATGCTTGGCTTCTCGCCAGTGATGTCAGTATTTTGGGCCACTATTGTGTCTGCTTTTTCTAGTATGTTGCGGGAAGATACGGCAATCATTCCCTGGGCTTGGTTTAAAGGAAAAGAACCCATACTTTCTGGTCTTTATGAATCCAATTTAGTGAAGGCGCTCTCGTCTGGCTCTACCGGGGTAATAGCGATTGCAGCAACATGTGCTGGTGCCGGCCTGATTGTGGGTACCGTAACACTCACGGGGCTTGGTCTCAAATTTAGCTCGATCGTCATTCAATACGCGGGTGGCTCATTACTGCTGACAGCCATCTTTACAGCATTAATTGTCTGGATCGTCGGCCTCGCAGTACCAGTAACCGCGTCTTATATTATTTGTGCTGTGATCGCTGCGCCGGCACTCATTAACTTAGGTGTGCCTGCCTTTGCAGCACATATGTTCATCTTCTACTACGCTGTACTTTCGGAGGTATCGCCCCCAACAGCCCTATCTCCATTTGCTGCCGCTGCAATTTGTAAAGGTAATCCGTATAAAACGACCTTACAAACCTGGAAATACGTTGCTCCAGCAATTTTGGTGCCATTTATGTTTGTCCTCGATAAGTCCGGTATCAGCTTATTACTGATGGGCTCTACCAGCGCCTTAGAGCAGGCAGACTGGTCTCAAATTGCTTGGATTTCATTTACCGCTGTAGTTGGCATCATTTGTTTGGCCGGCGGATTGCAGGGTTGGTTTATTGAGAAAACAAAAGTGTTTGAGCGCGTGATTATGGTGATCGCTGGGGTAGCTTTAGCCTACCCCTCAACAGAGGCTGATCTTATTGGCTTCATTGGATTTGCGTTGGTACTTGTTACTCAACTGATCACCCACTTCAAACTCAATCCCAAATCTACATAAGTGCTCTTGGGCAACAACAGATCAATAAAAAATCCCGCATCAATGGCGGGATTTTTTATTAGTAGCTAGCTTTGTAATATCTAATGCATCCCTTGACTTAGGAAATCTTCGTCCAAGGCGCTTTACCAGCATATTTCTTCACTGCAGCTTCATCAAACTCAAAACCAAGACCGGGAGTCTGATGCAAAATCAAATCGCCATTCTTAAAGGCTAGTTGTTTGTTAATGAGTCTGCGGAAATTGAGTACCTGATCGTCTAAGAAAAATTCAACAAATCGTGCATTAGGAGTTGCCGCAACCAAAGGAGCGTGCAAGTCATGCATCCAGTGAGGACAAACGATCACACCCTTCAGGTCTGCATATGCAGAAATCCGGCGCCATTCTGTAATGCCGCCACATACTGCTGCATCTGATTGCAAAATAGCGGCGCCACCGACATCGATTAACTCCCTAAAACGCCACCGCCCAGCCTCCATCTCACCTGTGGCCACATTAATTTTGGTTTGCTTTGCCAAGGCTGCATGCAAATCGATTGCATCTGGTGAAAAAGGCTCTTCAATCCAGTATGGGTTGTAAGCCTCAAAACGTCGCACGTATTCAAGAGCTGTCGGTAAATCACGCCATGCATTATTCGCGTCCAAAGTAAGCAAAACATCATCGCCAACCGCCTTGCGTGCAGCCCTGACACGAGCCTCTTCTTCACTAGGAGATAGGCGGCCAACCTTCATCTTGACAGCCTTAAAGCCCTGCTTTACATAGGACTCCATTTCTTTACCTAGTTTGGCAGGAGTTTTACCCGCCAGATAATATCCACCACTTGCATATGCGGGAACACGATCATCCACTACAGATCCTAAGTACTGATGAAGCGGCAATTTAGCGGCACGGGCATTCAAATCCCATAGTGCTGTATCTAGTATGGAAATACCCCGCATTACAGCGCCAGCACGGCCCTGTAATATAGATTCGTTATACATGTCCATCCATAAACCTTCGCTGCGATGGCTGTTTTGCCCAATGAGCTTTGGCGCCAATAGCTGCTCGACGGCAATCTTTGCAATATCGCCCCCAGCACTACCAACATAGCAAAATCCAATACCCTCATTACCATCCTTACCGCGCACCTTAACCAAGCAATAATGACGCTCTGAAACTGTACGTGTAGAAAAAGAAGTTACTTTGTCCAGAGGGACCGCAACGGCCGCAACTGAAATCGACTCAATAATGGGCATGGAGAATCCTTTAATTAAAAAAAGATTGTATCTACATCGCCTAATGCTTTCCTTGACCCACTTCAATAGAAAAATGCTGCAGTACAACATAAAAAATCCATACGGGCAGCACAATATTGGATAATTGAGTAGTGAAGAAAAAAACAAGCCATCTGCCTTACTTGTTAAATACCTCAGTCAGGATTATTGGACTCTCCCTGATAGGGATTGCCCTCATGGTAGCGCTTACCATCATGCCAAAAGCGCAAGCACAATCAGCCAATCAAGCTACCAAAGTCAATAAAGCTCCCCAAGTTAAGCAAAAGACAGTCGTTCAAAATAGTCGGCAGGCTGGCACCAAAGTTACCGAAAAATCTGCGAACATCAATTACAAGAACATCAGCTTAAATCCCGAGCTCTTCAAACGCTCCGATGGAGAATACAGTGGCCAAGCTGGGAGCAATTTAGATTACCGCATACAGCGTGGCTGCTTACGCCGTAGCTTTAACGAAGAAAATTTACCTGCCAATATTGGCATTGATGATCGTAACTTTAATGATTTTTTTAGATCGCAAACTAAAGGTTTTTTTGATCGCCTGCGTGGCAACTGCATACCGTATGCCCTCGCCCTTGGAAATCGTAATCGATTTGAATCATTGAGCATTATGAATGGTCCAGTTCAAGATGCAAGAACAGAAGTGTGGACCTTAACTCCCTCTGCTGCGGGTAGCTTCTTAATTCAGCAAGATTACTTAAAAGATGAATCTAAGCGCTTTACAGAAATTCAACTTCCTTTAAGAGATGTTTTGTACGATCCCAAAAAAGTGGGTGATCAATTACCAGTAGAACTCGTTTGGGAACTGAACTCCCTGATTAAACAAATTTATCCAGAAGAAAACAATTCTCTAGAAAATACGAATAGCGTTATCCGTCTTGTCGTTGATTTTGGAGATAAAGAACGCTGGGCGCAAATTTGGGCAGCAGAAATTATTGATCCCACTTCTGGCGAAGTCTTTTCAAGTGCATTCTGGGTTGAGCGCCCGGATGTCCCAGGCGGCTTTTTCACAGCAAGCGGGGAGTCCATTGAGCGTACTTTTTGGACAAATCCACTAAGTTATCGACGTATTTCTCGTGGGGTTGGAAGCGTCCGCACATCAAGCAAAAAACCAGCAGCTCCAAAAAACGGGGCTGCAACAAGTGCCGCGCCTAAACAAAGTTATCGCGCCCACATGGGTATTGACTATTCAGCACCAACTGGAACCCCGGTCTTTAGCGTAGCCACTGGCAAAGTAGTTCATCTAGGCTACAGCGGTGCTTTTGGAAATCTGATCATCCTGGAGCATCCTGGCAACTACCGTACTTACTATGCTCATTTAAGTAACTACAACACCGAACTTGAGATGGGTAATGAAGTGCGCCGCGGCTTTGAAATCGGTTACGTTGGATCAACAGGACGCTCTACAGGTCCACATTTGCATTTTGAATTAAGAAAAGATGGGGTCTACGTTGACCCCTATAGCTCAAAAATACAGTTAGATTTATGGAATATGCGTGATAGTGATAGTGGGCTATTAACCAGAGATATTCTGTTGCTCGGCACGCCAATCCTGAGTGAATAGCCCGATTGCGCTGCTATCCTAAAACCAATACGGGCATCTTAGAGTGAACAATGACTTCATGTGTTTCACTACCGAGCAACATACTTTTGATGCCGGTTCGCTTGTGCGATGCCATCACGATTACATCGGCCTTGGCTTTTTTAGCCCCCTCTAAAATGCCTTGCGCCAAATTATTATTGGCAATATGCAAAGTCTTTGCCTTTAGCGCTGAACCTAATAAGGTGGCAGACTTTTTAAATACATCAGCAGCATAAGCTGCGCATACCTTTTGGTGGTCTTTTTGTGAAATACCATAGCCCATTGTGCTATCAGAATAGACTGTTGGTGGCATAGGATC
>JBFZCO010000087.1:0-5480 GCA_041307885.1 Burkholderiales bacterium
TTTTTAGACCTAAAGGGGTGTCAATGAGTTTGCTGTTTTCTACTTACGCTTTAAGCTCCCCAATGGGGCCATTAAGCCTATCCAATCGTATTGTGGTGGCCCCAATGTGCCAATATTCGGCTGTCAATGGCCAGGCTCAGGACTGGCACCTCATGCATTGGGGAAACTTGCTCAATAGCGGAGCAGGCCTGCTGATTATTGAGGCCACTGCTGTGACTCCTGAGGGACGTATTACCCCTGCTTGCTTAGGTTTATGGGACGAAGCTACTGAAGCAGCGCTGGAAGACAAGCTTTCTCGGGCTCGTAAGCTGGCTCCAAAAATACCAGTATTTATTCAGCTTGCACATGCTGGTCGTAAAGCTTCTAGTGCTACACCATGGGAGGGTGGCCAATTGCTTGCGCCAGAGCGGGGAGGGTGGGAAACTTTAGCCCCATCGCCTATTGCACAGTTGGAGGGTGAGCGTCTGCCTCACGAATTATCTAAAGCGCAATTACAAGCTCTCATTAGAGACTTTGTTAAGGCAGCTCAGCGTGCTGAGCGTATTGGTATTGATGGCATCGAATTGCATGGCGCTCACGGATACCTATTGCATCAGTTTTTATCGCCTATCTCCAATCAACGTACGGATGAGTACGGTGGCTCATATGAAAACCGCATTCGTTTTTTATTGGAATTATTTACAGCAGTGAGAGCGCAATATCGGGGGGTCTTAGGTATTCGGATTTCTGCAAGCGATTGGATTGAGGGTGGCTGGACTCCACAAGAGACTGCAGACTTTGCCTCGCGATTAAAACCATTGGGATGTAATTTTGTGCATATTTCTTCTGGTGGGATCTCTCCAGCGCAAAAAATTGCCATTGGTCCAAATTATCAAGTGCCTTTTGCCAAGATTGTGAAAGATCAGTCTGGAATACCTACGATGACTGTTGGTCTTATTACTGAGCCAGCCCAGGCTGAAGCGATACTACAAGCAGGTGATGCGGATTTAATTGCACTTGCAAGAGCCTTTCTTTATAAGCCTCGTTGGGGCTGGGAGGCAGCTAGTGCCTTAGGCGGAACGGTACTTGCCAATGAACGCTATTGGCGGTGCTTACCAAGAGAGGCGCAGACAATTTTCGGTGCCGTTAAGATCGGGCAGCGATAATTGGTATTACACGGCATCGATATATATTTTTAGATTAACTTGATTGAACTGTAGATGAAGCAACATACTGTAAGAGAAGCTTGGCTAGAGGATGCCGTAAGACATTTAGAGCCCGTGTTTTCCAAAGCTGGCTATGCCATTCCTCCCGTTAGAGTATCTTGCGGCTTCCCGGCATCAAGTAGCCCCAGAACAACATTAGGGCAATGTTGGCCTCGTGAACGCTCTGGCGGGGGAGTTAATGAGATATTTATTTCACCAAAATTAGATGATCCTGTACAGCTTCTCGATACCTTGGTGCATGAGCTTTGTCATGCAGTTGATGATTGCTTTAGTGGGCATGGTGAAGACTTTAAGGGCATAGCTCAGACAGTTGGCTTAGAGGGTCCCGCCAGAATGGCTCATGCCACCGAAGAGTTAATGGTGAGATTGATGATGATTAGTCAAGAGTTGGGCCCATATCCTCATCAGGCAATTGTGTTTCCACCACCAAGACCCAGTAATGCGAGTCGGAATAAGGCGAAATGCGGCCAGTGTGGATACGAGGTCACTTTATTAAAAAAGTGGGCGACCTATGGTGCCCCGATTTGTCCCAAGGACAATATTCGTATGCAAGAGACTGTTATAGAGACAATTGAAAATACCACTGAGCATGATATTGATTCAGTAACGAATACTAAGCCGAAGGTAGATGAAATTCGCCGTGCTATTAGCTAGGCTGCAAATCAATCAATGAATATGAGGAGACAAGATGCAGCAAAACAAGAAGGTTAAAAATCCTAAGATTGCAGTCATACCAGGCGATGGAATTGGTAAAGAGGTGATGCCGGAGGGGGTGCGTTCACTCTTAGCTGCCGATAAGAAGTTTAATATCGGCTTGCAGCTAGATCATTTTGACTTTGCCAGTTGTGATTACTATCTCAAGCACGGCAAGATGATGCCGGATGATTGGTTTGATGTGCTGATGCAATATGACGCGATATTTTTTGGCGCAGTTGGGATGCCTAAGATCCTGCCAGATCATGTGTCCTTGTGGGGAAGTCTCATTCAATTTCGCCGTTGTTTTGATCAATACGTCAATTTACGTCCAGTACGTTTATTGCCAGGCGTTCCTTGCCCACTGGCTAACCGCAAACCAGGTGATATTGATTTCTTTGTCGTACGCGAGAATACTGAAGGTGAATATTCAAGCGTGGGGGGCAAAATGTTCCCTGATACAGATCGCGAGTTTGTTATTCAAGAATCCGTTTTTACGCGCCAAGGTGTTGATCGCATTCTCAAATATGCATTTGATCTTGCTCAGAGTAGGCCTAAGAAACACCTAACCTCAGCTACTAAATCTAACGGCATAGCCATTACTATGCCTTATTGGGATGAGCGTGTTGAGGCAATGTCAAAGCAGTTTAGTGATGTCAGAATGGATAAATACCATATTGATATTTTGACCGCTCAATTTGTCATGAACCCAGACCGTTTTGATGTTGTGGTGGCAAGTAATCTATTCGGAGATATTTTGTCAGACTTGGGTCCTGCATGTACCGGTACGATTGCAGTTGCTCCATCTGGCAGCATTAATCCTGAAGGCAAGTTCCCTTCATTATTTGAGCCGGTGCATGGATCTGCACCTGATATATATGGACAAATGATTGCCAATCCCATTGGACAAATTTGGAGTGGATCGATGATGCTAGATCATTTAGGCTATCCGGATGCTGGTAAAGCAATCTTCGATGCTATTGAGAAAGTATTGGTATCGCCAGACTCACCGTTTACGCCTGACTTAGGTGGTAAAGGGCGCACAGATGAGTTGGGCGTAGCGATTGCGGCACACATTTAATCCATCACTATTTTATGAGTGCCTCTTATTCACGATTGTTAGAGCAAATGCTTCAAGCATTTCAGAATCAGCAATTAGAGGCCGCTAATACTTATGCCAATATGATCCTGAGATTAAATTCTAAGGATCTTGTAGCCTTGCAAGTGCAGGGTCTTTCCTTGGCAATGCAGGGGCGGGTGGCAGAGTCAGTATCACCGCTGTATAAGGCTGCTAAGTTGGATCCAAATAACCCTGAGTTATTAATAAACTTAGTTAAGGCTCAGCAAGGTGCTGGCATGTTTACCGAAGCTATTTCGTCTTATCGTAAGTTGGATCGGTTACTGCCAAATAATGCTCAGGTTCTGACTGATATGGGAACTGCCTTAGCCAAGTCAAAATTTTATGACGAGGCACAAAATTGTTTTAATAAGGCAATTCATATTCAGCCTGATTATTTTTTGGTTTGGTCAAATCAAGGTAATCTTTTTGCAGAGTTGGGACTAGCTGCTGAGGCAATCGCTTCTTATGAAAAAGCATTGGGATATAAATCAGACTATCCCGAGACTTGGACAAATTATGGCAATGCCTTATTCGATTTAGGTCGTTTTACAGAGGCGCGCTTAGCCCATGAGCAGGCTCTTCATTTAAACCCAGAGTACGCAGAAGCTTGGTCAAATTATGGCAATACTTTATTAGAGCTCAAAGATGCTGGGGACTATGCAGCCTACCAGAAGGCCTATTCTCTCAAGCCAGATCACCCCTATTTACTTGGACAGTTATTTGGAGCAGCGACTACCCGTTGTGACTGGAAAGTAGCGCAATCTTTAGAGCCGCTATTAATTTCTCAGGCTAATGCAGGTCAAAAAGTAGCCCATCCCTTCGCCTTATTACAAACAAGCGCTTCAATCGAATTACAAAAGAAGGTTGCCTCTATCTTTGTGAATGATCGTATCGGGCTTAAGAATACCCAGCCTCGGATGGGTCTTTCTGCTGATGCACATCGAGAAAAAATCAGAATCGGATATTTTTCCTCCGATTTTAAAGATCATCCCGTTGGAGTTTTATGTGAGAACTTATTTCCATTTCATGATCGAACACGGTTCGAAGTGTATGGTTTTTTCCTGAATGCCTCGACTGGAGATCCAATAGAGCAGCGTATTGCTAATGCGTGTGATGCGGCATTTTATCTTCACGGCATGGGTGAGGTCGCTGCAGTTAATTTAATTAGGGCCCAAAATCTAGATTTAGCCATTGATCTTAATGGGCACACCAGTGGCGCAAGAATGGCTTTATTTGCCAACAAGCTTGCGCCGATTCAAGTCAATTATTTAGGTTATGCAGGGAGCTCCGGAGCAGATTTTTACGACGCACTTATTGCTGATGAGGTAGTCATTCCCCGCGATCATCAGATACATTATTCCGAGCCAATTGCGTATTTGCCCAACTCCTTTTTTCCAGTAGACAGCAGTATGTCAGCAAGGGACCTTGGCGATTTGCCTTTAAGAGAAAGCATGGGCTTACCTAAGGATGGCTTCGTCTTTGCTTGCTTTAATAATGCCTATAAGATTACGTCGCCTATATTTGATCTATGGATGGATTTGCTCAGGCAAGTGCCAGGTAGTGTCTTATGGCTCTCTCAGCCAAACTCGATTGCCTTAAGCAATTTACAAAATGAAGCTCAATTGAGAGGCATAGATCCAGCGAGGTTGATTTTTGCTTCACGTATCCCAAGTCGCTCTGAGCACCTGAGCAGGTTGCGGTTGACTAATCTATTTCTAGATACCCCTAACTACAATGCACATGCCACCGCTGCTGATGCGCTATGGGCGGGAGTACCGGTTTTGACACTAATGGGCGATACCTTTGCTGCTAGGGTTGCGGCAAGTCAGCTTACAGCTGTGGGTTTAACGGAATTAATTACTCACTCTGAAAGTGAGTATTTTGCAAAAGCATTAGCGCTTGCTAAAGACCCCAAAGAGCTAGGACAGATTCGGGCCCGTTTAGCCCAAAGCCACACTCAATCACCCTTATTCAATACAAAGCAATACGCTCAAGATTTGGAGTCCTTGTATAGCAATCTACTAGATAGCGCTAAGCTACATTAGTACTGGCTAGACTCCAGACGGGATCCTTTTTACTTGCTTTTGCAATATCGGCCAAAATTTGCTCATGCAACAGACAGTCTTCTGCGCTTGCCGTCATGAGCTTAAATTCTGTTGGTAATGCTGCATTTTGGCCAAAAGAGTCTGTACCAACGGTATAGTCAATCAGGTCAATGGAGAGATCCTCTTGGCCACGCGTCATAGCCACATAAACCTCGGCCAAAAGCTGGGCATCTAAGAGTGCGCCATGCAAAGTTCGATGTTGATTGCTAATGGCAAACCGTTCACAAAGGGCATCTAGCGAGTTTCGTTTGCCCGGGAACATCTGGCGAGCATCAAGCAGGGTGTCGGTGATCTTAGCGGCAAGCCCTCTAAATGGCGGGCGCTTTAATAATGCGAACTCATTATCAAGGAATCCCA
>JBFZCO010000088.1:0-9539 GCA_041307885.1 Burkholderiales bacterium
CATACATTTTGGCATCAGCATGAATCTTCACTGCATTTCCACCACCTTCTGGGGATGCGAGTAAGCAAAGCTTGCCACGTTTTTCCGATGCTGAAATCGACTTTTGCTCATAACTTGGGGGGATCCCTAGGATGTTAGGCTCTATCCAAATTTGTAAGAAATGGGTAGTTTGATCCTTATCATGATTAAACTCACTATGCGTAACACCTGTTCCTGCGCTCATCCGCTGGATGTCGCCGGGTGGTATTCCTTTGATATTGCCCAGGCTATCCTCATGTGCTAATTGCCCGGAAAGAACATAGCTGATAATTTCCATATTTTGGTGACTATGCTTGCCAAAGCCCATGCCTGCGGCAACCCGATCTTCGTTAATGACCCGCAAATTGCCCCAACCCATAAATTGTGGATCATAGTAGCCGGCAAAAGAGAAAGAGTGGAAGCTTTTTAACCAGCCATGGTCGGCGTAGCCGCGGTCTTGAGCTTTTCGGAGTGTCATCATGGGATTGGTTCTTTTGTGAAACTAGATAAGCACATTATCATTAGCTTTTGACATATTTGCTGACAGACCTTCCATGGGAAGTATCAAACAAGACATAAAGGAAACCGCTCTCGGATTCACTGAGGCTGCTCAAGAAAAATGGGGTGATTTTGTCCAATTTCTTCAGGAGACTTGGCCGATCCTGGTTGTGCTTTTATGCATTCTAGTGGGTATTTGGTTATACGCCGATCCACCACCCCCAAGACATGTGCTGATGGCTACCGGTTCCGATGGTGGTTCATATGAAGTGCTCGCTAAGAAGTATGTTGCTTTCTTTGAAAAAAAAGGGATCAAGCTTGAGCTAGTCAATACTGCTGGTGCGCAAGAAAATTTGAAGCGCCTAGCAGACCGAAAGGATCCCATACAGGCAGCTTTTGTTCAGGCTGGCACTTTTAATCCAGATGGAATAAAGGGCATTGATTCTTTGGGTGCTGTTGATTACGAGCCGGTTTGGTTTTTTTATCGTGGTCCTGAAGTAAAGTCAGGTAGCTTCAAAGAAGCAAATGGCCAAATGAAATATTTTCTCAAGGGAAGAATTTCAATTGGCGCTGAAGGAAGCGGCACGCATGCTCAAGCACTACGTATATTAGAGGCATCTGGATTGCAGAAGTATGCCAACTTTCTATATCTATCAAATCATGAATCTGTTAACGCTCTTAAAAAGGGTGAGATTGATGGAGCCTTACTAGTCGATGGTTACCAATCAGCCAATGTACAGACATTGCTCAATGATCCCAGTATTCGATTGGCGGGTTTTGAGCGGGCTCAAGCCTATGCTCATCTATTGCCTTATATACACATTCTTGAAGTACCTATAGGTGGATTCAGTTTGCCCAATAACAATCCCAGTTCCGAACTGCAGCTCTTAGCAACCACTACGAATCTATTAATTGATGACCGTATGCATCCAGCCCTCCAATTTTTATTTTTAGAAGCTGCACATGCAATCAATGGCAAGGCGAATTTTTTTGCTAAGCGCGGTGAATTCCCTTTCTTTGGAGACTCCCGCTTTCCCGAAAGTCCTGTAGCGCTTCATTACGAAAAGAATGGCTCACCACTATTGATGACTTACTTTCCATTTTGGTTAGCAGAATTAATCAATCGCTTAGTTTTTGTATTTTTACCTTTCTGTGCCATTGCTTATCCGGTGCTTATTAGCCTGCCTGGCTATCGTGACAAGCGGATGCGTCGTAAAATTGAAAGGTTATATGGCAGTCTGAAGAATTACGAGCAAGAGCTCACGGAGAATTTCTTGCCAAGTGTTAAGGATGAGTATCTTAAAAAATTAGATTTATTGGAATACGAGGCACTTAAGCTGGTGGTTCCAAAGAGTATGTCTGGGGACTATTACACCCTAAGGTCTAGTATTGACTATGTACGTAATTGCTTAAATCGTGGAGTGCAGCCATATCAATTGCAAAGTGAAATGACTGATTTTTATTGATTAATTAACCTCAGCCAGTAAAGAGACCTATGAGACCTTACGATCACCCCATGAGAATGCAGCTGCATGAAGAGGTGCACGCCCGTCCGCCAATTCCACTATGGCCTAACGAACGCGTTTTGTCGCAATCTTTTTTGCTTGATGCTCATACTCGTGAATCACAAATTCAGTGGATTTCTAGCTTAAGCAAGGCTTTAGGTGTTGAGAATGATCGTGAGAAGGACCATTCCTTCAAGATGCTCACCCTAGCCCCTGAGCCAGAGCGGGTGTTAATCAAGTGGGAGCTTCACGGTGAGTTTGCAACGATTGCTGCAATTACTCGTAACCCCGTAAAAATTACTGGACCATTGCTTGAATCCAGATTGTCTCTAGAGAAAAGTTTAGATGAATTATTTCAAAAGCTGGGTTGCCCTATTATTTCGCAGGCTGGTGGCGAAAGAATTTCAGCTGTAGATCTCGTATTTGAGCATCGCCCTTTGTTTGGTGAGGCACTAGAGGTATCAGCGATATTTAATGGCAATACAGTTTTGGGGAGCTATATTTTAGCTAGCAAGAAAGCCCAGTTATGGACTGACTTACGATTAGATGATGATGGATATACTTCCTATTTCATTCCGCATGATGTTATGGGTTCAAGGCAAGCTGGACGAGTAGCTCGAGCGCTTGCTGAGGCAGAAACCTATCGCATGGCAGCCATGATTGCTTTCCCGGTAGCTAAAAGCCTTTCTATGCCGTTAAGAGCAGCAGAATCTGAGTTGGCTGAGTTGTCCAAAGATATTTCTCAATTGCAGTCAGAGTCTGGCATTCATACTGAAAAGGATGGCAAATTTCTGGGAGAGTTATCCCATTTGGCATCACGTGCTGAGCAGTGGATTTCAGAGTATGGTTTACGTTTCACCGCCTCAGAGGCATATAGTCAATTACTCAATAAGAATTTATTTGAGCTTGCTGAGTCGCCAATTCCAGGAGTTCAATCGCTTTCCGAATTCATGGATCGGCGCTTTCAGCCAGCGATGGGGACCTGTATTTGGACGCAGCGCAGACTAAAGGAATTGTCTGATCGAATCTCGAGAACAACGCAAACATTGAGAACCCGTATTGAATTTGTAAATGAGGAGCAGACGCAAAAATTACTTGCTAGCATGGATCAGCGAGCGCGTTTGCAATTGCGTTTGCAAGAGACGGTTGAGAGTCTGTCTGTTCTTGTTTTAACGTACTACGTCGTGAGTTTATTAGCCTATGTTGCTAAGGGTGGTAAGGAGGCAGGCTTGGCCATTCATCCAGAAATCATCGCGGCTGTCGCAGCTCCTATAGTGGCAATTGTTTTCCTATTTATTAGCAAGCAAAGACGCAAAAGAATTCATGCTATTGGCAAGACGCTGTAGATATTAAAAAAGAGGCCGTAGCCTCTTTTTTAATTCAGACACTTGAATCGGTTTATCCCAGACTATCGGCCCAAATATTATGAGCCCAGCCCCAGGCGTAAACACCCTCAAGTACGGTTGGTGCAGGAGATAAGCCGCCAGATCCTGGAACCGTTTTGAAGGTCTTCTCGGCAGCGTTGTACTGATGAACGCTAGCAACGTGAACCACTTCTCTGCTATTAACAAAGCTATAGCAGGTGTTAGTGAGAACAGGAGCTGGATTTACTTCCCAGCCGCTGAGTTCAGCAACGATGGCTGCAGCTGCTACTTTTGCGTGTTGATTAGCCATATGACCAGATTTAGGCATCAATGGAGCAATTTGAATGGAGTCGCCTAAAACGTGGATATCTTTTTGGGCGGTAGATTCAAAGTTAATGTAGTTGACGTTAACCCAGCGTCCATTTGAATTTGCTAAACCAGATTTAACTGCAATCTCGCCTGCTGCCATTTGGGGTAGCAAATTGAGTACATCAGCCTTAACGTCATCTTGTACCTCTAGTTTGACAGTCTTGGTTTTAGCATCTACACCGACAACGTTATGTTTTGGCATGTATTCAATCATGCCTGGGTACTGCTCAGCCCAGACTTTTTTGAATAATCCCGCCTTAGAGACTACATCTTGGTTGGCATCCAAAATCAATACCTTACCCTTAGGATTGTTTTGCTTTAAATAGCTTGCAACTTGACAGGCGCGCTCATAAGGTCCAGGAGGGCAGCGATAAGGGGCCTCTGGAATGCTAATCACGTAAGTACCACCCTCGCGCATGGCGGCAACTTGCTTGTGCAGAGCTACTGTTTCTGCGCCTGCTTTCCAAGCTTGTAAGGTGACGCCTGCCTTGTTGGCTTGCTCGAGACCTTCAATGGTATTCATATTTAGGCTAATGCCAGGAGATACCACTGCTTTGTCATAGCGTAATGATTTGCCAGAGGCGAGTTTGACAGTCTTTTGAGTGGGGTCAATACTGACTACGCTATCTTGAATAATCTTGATTCCATGGCGCTTACTTAGGGTGTCGTATGGTGAGGTAATTTCCGCCATAGTGCGTGAACCACCAATGACTAAGTTAGACAT
Organism: Burkholderiales bacterium; assembly: GCA_041307885.1. Classification (GTDB taxonomy): domain Bacteria; phylum Pseudomonadota; class Gammaproteobacteria; order Burkholderiales; family Burkholderiaceae; genus Polynucleobacter. The sequence continues at coordinate 4,479 of JBFZCO010000088.1, forward strand.
TGGGCAGGAAATGAATGAAGCATTTGGTTCAATGAGGGTGACACGTGCAGTATTGTTAGAAAACAAGCGCAAGTATTTGGCAGCTGTAGCTCCACCATAACCACCACCGATAACTAAAATTTCCGCTTTTTGCAAGCTGGCTGCTCTTGTTTGACCAGTAAGACCTGCAAGTAAGCCTACTGCTGCAGCGCTGTGACCTATAAAGTGTCGACGATCCATGCTGCCTCCTTATTGTTTTTTGCCAAGTTGATTGGCAATGGTTGTCAGTTGTTCATCGCTATAGCCTTTGGCTAGCTGGGGCATGATGGTTCCCTCTAGAGCACCTGATTTGTAATCTCTTAGCTTTTTCAGCATATCTTGGCTAGATAGATTATTGATCAGTGGCATGCCGCCATCTACAACGCCTTTTCCGTCGGTACCATGACAGTTGGCACAAGTAGCCGCTAGGCTACGGTTATATAGTTTGGTGGCATCTGCATTTTGAGCAAAAGATATTGAGCTCCATTGACTTGCGCCAACGAGGGCGCTGGCCACAAGAATCGGTTTTAAAAACTTCATTCGCATAGGAATTGTCTCCATCTGGCATAAAACTGTTTTAGGGTGTTGCTATATGACTGTATATTAAACAGGTTCAACAAAGATTAGTGTTTCTACTTAGATTCATTAGCAATATGCTTAGACTAATCAAACTGATTGAAGTCTGAGTTTTAGGGTTAGCCACTAAGACCTATAAACTATTGCCATGCAAGGCACTTTCACCTTCCGTAGCGCAATAGCCATTCTTTTTTTGGCCCTATTTACTTATTTATATGCTTTAGATAGCCGTTTTGCTCCTAAAAACGGTGACGAATACCCCTATATGCATATTGTTCGTATGACTGCTGATGCGGGCAACTGGTTACCCTTGCAATCGGCAATGGATGGACTCCAAAATACTAAACCCCCTTTGGTCTTTTGGGAGGGTATTGCTAGTACAGGCTGGGGTAGCGATTGGTCTCTTTTTTCTTTGCGCTGGCCTAGTGTTGTTTATACCGGGTTAACTGCCTTCTTTCTTTTTCTGGCAGTCGGGCGGTTTAGCGGAAATAGAAAAACGGGCCTATTGGCAGCTTTAGTTTGGCTCTCGTTTTTCGCAAGCTATCGATATGGTCGACCTTTTCTCACTGACCCTCCAGAAGTATTTTGGTTAAGCGCACCTTTTTTTGCATTGCTCTACTGGGGTAAGGCAGCCTTTAACTCTAAGCTTTTATTTCCAGTCTTAGCTGGTCTTTCAATTGGCTTGGCTTTGCTTTCTAAATCCTTTGCTTATGTTGTGCCAGCTTGTTTTGCCTTGAGTTTGTTCTATTGGCGCTGGCGCCAATGGAGTGTTTCTAGGCTAGTACTGCAAGATGCCTATAAAGTCATTTTGATTGCTCTCTTAAGTCTGGGCGTCTTTTCTCTTTGGTTTGTTTTGGACCCCTTTCCGCAGGCGGTCTGGAACGAGTTTGTGTTGGGTGAGAACGCAGGCAAGTTCGATGCACGCAGCTCAAATTACTTGCTCGATTTGGTACAGGGTGGCGATAGCATTTGGATGCTAGCCATTACCACCATATCTAATGCAGGATTATTTACTCTAGTATTGATTTCTGCGTTGATCGCGTGTTGGAAGCAGCGTCGCTTCTTATCGCTTGAAGAGGTTTTGCTTTTACTCCTCATCCTTGCTTTTTTCATCGTATTTAGCCTACCAAGTCAGCGATCTGGGCGCTATCTATTACCAGTGATGCCGGCATTTGCAGCCCTTATTGCGCTTTATTGGGAGCGTTTACCTTTATGGGGATTTCGGTTTGCGCTCATTTTGCAATTTATTATCTTTGCCGCTTTATCGTGGGTAGGAGCCAATTTACAGCTATCTGATTTTTTGGGTCAGCCAGGACTGTGGAGCTATTCATATGTCCATTGGATATTCATGGCGCTCTCAATAGCGCTACTCGTGTTTGGGATTATTAATCGAAATCGTTCTAAAGCAATTGCCTTGGCGGGGTGTTTTCTTTGTTACTGCGCCTTAGCTAGTAGCCTATCGCCTTTAGAAGGTTCTTTAGGGCGATATGATCAAGCGACCATTCAGAGCTTAAAGGAACAAGATGTATGGATACCTTGTGACTATCGTGCAAAAGATGAGGAATACCGGCTACTTCTCCCTGGTGCAAAACTCCATGGCTATTTAGCCAGCGATGCAGGGGCAGTGAAGTTATTGACAAATACCTACCCATTGGTGGGGGTTCAGACGCCTATAGGTGTTGAGCCAGTCTTATGCGATTCTTGTAGGGTGATTGGTAAGCGAATGGAAATGCGAGCAAGGCACTCTAATGAGGAAATTAAGGCGATACTTCAGGGTCAAATCGGAGAATATCTTTTTGTGAATGAGTACTTGATTTCTACGCCCGCAAAAATTGCTTTTCCACTAGAGGGTAAGGACGCCTGTAGATGAGCCGTGTGATTGCGTTTTGTGGTTTATTGCTTGCGGCAGTCTTGGGCTATTTACATGTTGATAGTCGCCCCCCATGGGCGCCATTTGCTATGCAAGATGGAGCTACTGCTACGCCCCTCTTAGAAGAGTCCGTAGATGCAGTTCAGGTTCCGAGTCAGTCAAAGTCTAATAAAGCGAATTCTCCAGCAAAACCTTTGGCAGCTAACTTTCAAGCTGATTGGTTACCTGATACTGATGCTCCATCTGTACATGCTGCATCTCTTATTGCACTAAAAGATGGTGCAGTAAGGGCCTTTTGGTTTGCTGGTAGCAGAGAAGGTGCTCGTGATGTTGTGATCAATACCTCAGTTTTTGATCCACAAGCTGCTAGGTGGAGTGCACCTACCGTAGTCATGAGTCGCGTTAGTGCGGAAAAGGGTTTGTCGCGCTACATTGCAAAATTAGGTAATCCAGTTCCAGCTCGAATGACTGATGGCCGTATCCAGTTATTTTTTGTCACAGTATCCATAGGGGGTTGGGCTGGTAGCTCTATCTCTACCGTGATGTCTGATGATGACGGTTTAACTTGGGGTAAGCCGCAACGCTTGATTGCATCACCATTAATTAATATTAGTACCTTAGTGAAGTCGCCTGCCTTGCAATTTGCAGATGGCCGCCTAGGCTTGCCTGCCTACCATGAGTGGATTGGTAGGTTTGGTGAATTTTTACGCATTGAAGATAATCAAATTATTGATAAGCGTCGCATGAGCTCGGGTAGGAGTGCGATTCAACCCGTTATCTTTGTCGATAATGCAGAAGAGGCGAGCGCATTTTTTCGTCAAACACGACCAAGCTCACAAGCCAAACAAATTCCCGTAAGTGAAACCAAAGATGCAGGCCAATCATGGATTATTGGACAAGATCTTCGTATTCCAAATCCTAATGCTGCTGTCGCTTCATTGACCTTAGGTGATGGAACTCGCTTAATGGTTCTCAATAATATTGAAGCAGGGCGCTACCGCTTGGTGATGGTGATGCGTGAAGCAGGATCCTCTGACTGGCGTGTGATTCAGGTTCTAGAAGACGATGAGGCTCTTGCTGATGATAAAAGGCGTGAGTTTTCCTATCCGTACTTAATCTCAGTACAAGGTGATGATGCGCATTTGGCCTACACCTGGGATAGAAAAAGAATTCGTCATATTTATTTTCCGGCTGCCTGGTTTAAACAAGCCATGAGTCAAGCGAAGGAAGTACAGCCATGAGTCAATATTTGCAACAGATAGCTTTAGTTGAGATGTCTATCACCTGCGCAGTTGTGCTGACCTACTTTACGCAAAGGGTATTTAAAGCATCATTCCCGCTGATTGTTCGTATAGTGCTTGTGCTGCTATTGGCAAATCTATTTTTCTGGCCTATTGGATTATCTTTGGAGTTGCCCTTATCCGCTTATGTCAGGGGAGTTACTGGAGAGCTGAGTATCGTAACCATGCTGCTGTTATGGAGTGCTTTGCTGCTAGAGAATCGTAAGACGCCATTCACTTTTAATGTAGCCATCGGCATCATTGCAATTGTTTTTTATCCCCTAGCTTTGGGTTATGGAATGTTTGATCCCTATGTCTGGGGATATGACTCACTTGGGTTTTTAATCTCCGTCATCGTGTTTGCTATTTTGTGTGGCTTGGCTGGTTGGACAAAGGGTGTTTGGCTCTTGTCTTTAGCGATCATTGCTTGGACTGTGCGTTGGCATGAGTCTGCAAATTTGTGGGATTACATCCTCGATCCCTTTTTAGCGCTGTGGGCTATATATTCTGTAATTCACTTTATCTACCGTAAGCGAAGTGAGAAACTGAGGACGGGCTATCTCTTTAGGGCTGGTTGAGACTGCCAATTGAATGGATTTTAGAGCGCCCCCAGTTCTTGAGGCAAAGAAAAAACCCGCTAACATCAGCGGGTTTTTTTATCCAGCAGTTCCAAAAATTAATCTGGAATATTGGCTTTACGAATGACTGGACCCCAGACGTTGATCTCTTTCTCGAGATGGTCTTTTAGGCCTTTAGAAGACACTTTATCCATCGATACGATATCAATATTGGAATCATTCAAGCGTTTTTGAACATCAGGTGAGTTCAATGCTTTCTTGAGAGCTGCGTTGATCTTGTCCAAAATTGGTTGTGGAACGCCTTTTGGAGCATAAACACCGTGCCAAACTTGTACTTGGAAGTCCTTAAGGCCTTGTTCGTTCAAAGTTGGTACATTTGGGATAGCTGGCAAACGCTTCATAGTTGTAGTACCAAATGCTTTCACGCGACCATCCTTAATGTAAGGAATGGTTTGTGTAGTTTGGTCACACAAAAGATCTACTTGACCACCCAATAAGTCAGTTAAAGCTGGACCTGTACCTTTGTAAGGCACGTTGGTCAATTTAACGCCTAAGCGACTCTGAAACAACAGACCGCACAATTGAGATACTGCGCCAGGACCTGCGTTAGCCATAGTGACTTTAGAGCCATTGGCTTTGATGTAGGCTTCGAGCTCTTTGAAGTTGTTGGCTGGCAAATCTTTTTTACCAAGCAATACCATTGGCACATCAGCTACTTGACCAATGTATTCAAAGCTAG
>JBFZCO010000089.1:0-20685 GCA_041307885.1 Burkholderiales bacterium
AGTGCTGATTCTGCAGCTGGGTTCACGTATACCAATTGTTGGTTCTCTGCCTCAAATACCACAATGGCATTTGGCATCTGATCTAGCAATGTCGGAAAAAAAGGAGCAGCCGAAGCTGCCCCTTTGAACGAATTGCGCAACAGACCTGCGCTCAACATGACTCCTTCGCTTACAGGGAATAGTACATATCGAATTCGATTGGATGAGTGGTCATACGGAAACGTGTGACATCTTCCATCTTCAATGCGATATAGGCGTCAATCATAGAATCTGTAAAGACACCACCACGAGTCAAGAACTCACGATCTTTATCGAGTGCTGCTAAAGCCTCATCCAAACTTGCGCAAACAGTTGGGATCTTTGCATCCTCTTCTGGTGGCAAGTCATACAAGTTCTTGTCAGCAGCCTCACCTGGATGAATCTTATTTTGAACTCCATCCAAACCAGCCATCATCAATGCAGAGAAGCAGAGATATGGGTTAGCCAATGGATCAGGGAAACGAGTTTCAATACGACGACCCTTAGGGCTAGAAACGTGTGGAATACGAATAGAAGCAGAACGGTTACGAGCAGAGTACGCCAACTTCACTGGTGCCTCAAAACCAGGAACTAAACGCTTGTAAGAGTTGGTACCTGGATTTGTGATCGCGTTCAAAGCTTTAGCGTGCTTGATGATGCCGCCAATGTAGAACAAGGCAAACTCTGATAGACCTGCATAACCATTACCAGCAAATAAGTTCTCACCGTTCTTCCAAATAGATTGGTGAACGTGCATACCAGAACCGTTATCACCAACGATAGGCTTAGGCATAAATGTGGCAGTTTTACCGTAAGCATGTGCTACGTTTTGAACAACATACTTTTGCCAAACAGTCCAGTCAGCGCGCTGCACCAATGTGCTGAACCTAGTTCCTAATTCATTTTGGCCTTGTCCAGCAACTTCATGGTGGTGAACTTCAACTGGGATTCCCAAAGATTCTAGGATCAAACACATTTCAGAACGCATATCTTGGAATGTATCTACTGGAGCAACTGGGAAGTAACCGCCCTTTTTACCTGGACGATGACCAGTATTGCCACCTTCGATTTCAGCGCCTGACGACCATGGAGCCTCTTCAGAATCTACTTTAACAAAGCAACCTTGCATATCGGCACCCCAACGGACGCCATCAAAAATAAAGAACTCTGGCTCTGGACCAAAATAAGCTGTATCTCCTAAACCAGTGCTCTTCAAATAAGATTCAGCACGTTTGGCGATAGAACGAGGGTCGCGATCGTAACCTTTGCCATCAGATGGCTCGATAACATCACAAGTAATGACAAGCGTAGGCTCTTCATAGAATGGATCAACGTAGCAAGCAGTTGGATCTGGCATCAACAACATGTCAGAAGCTTCAATGCCCTTCCAACCAGCGATAGATGAACCGTCAAAGGCATGACCGCTCTCAAATTTGTCTTCGTCAAAATGGGAAATGGGTACTGTCGTGTGTTGCTCTTTGCCCTTGGTATCAACAAAGCGGAAATCAACAAAAGTACATTCTTTCTCTTTAACTAACTTCATCACATCAGCGACGGTCTTCGTCATGCAAATCTCCTCTATTAACTAAATGCGGAATACAAACCTAAGGTGTACACCCTTGTTTATTCCAGGCATCAAATATGCCCCTGGGATGTATCTAATTTACTGAAGCAAACAAACGGTAACAGTCATTATTGCACTGTTTAAGTGCTCAAATAGGTGTCAAAACAATGAAAATCAGGAAATTTGCACCAATATAGTGCTATTTTAGCTTAGGCAATATCATGAATTTCGTAACCCAGAGCCTGAGTACCTGTTCTTAGTGCAATCCAAGCATTTTCCAATAAGCAGGCATTGCCTTTAATACCCAATTCAATATGGCGTTGTGCATAGACTCCTGCGCGAGTAGCATCACCAACCGAGGGCAAACTAAAGACCTTAACTCCAGGAAAATCTGCCTCAATCCGCTCCATCAGCGGTGTTAAGTTTGACTCAATGCCCTTGGGAACAATAAAACTTTGCTCGGCCCAGTTCTCTCGATGAAAGAGATCTGAGTAGTACTCATCTAAGCACCATGCCATCATCGGCGCCGCCATCACAGGAAATCCTGGGAAAAAATGATGCTCTTTAATCCGAAAACCGGGAATCTGGTTATAGGGATTGGGAATGATGTCGCTACCAATAGGAAACTCGCCCATCTTAAAGCGATGTTGATTTTCAGGTGTAGTGAGATCAGCCTTTACGGGATCGCCTTCAGCCATTGACTGAATACGACCTGCAATTAATTCTTGAGCAGTAGGATGCAACTGTGTTGTAGTGCCCAATGCTAAAGCCGCGCATTGACGAGTGTGGTCATCTGGTGTGGCACCAATACCACCAGTACTAAAAACCACATCGCCACTAGAAAAGCTCTCTTTTAATGTCGCTGTAATTTGCTCTGGATCATCAGCAACATATTTAGCCCAGGATAAGCTAAGCCCACGCTCATTCAGCAATTCGATTAACTTGCTCAGGTGTTTATCTTGACGACGACCAGATAGAATCTCATCGCCAATCACAATTAATCCAAAACGGCGGGATTGAGGCGCTGGCATATCTATCGAAACATTTTTTTCAGTATCACCCATGGTAAGGAAGTTCCATATCAATTACTTTTGCCTCGATACTTAAAGACTTGCTAAGCTCTTCTTCACGCAGCTCCTTTAATGCATCTAGCAAGAAGTGAGAAAACCAAAGCGCTGCAAATACAAAGATCATGGAATATACCCATAGTGCTACGAAGCTCACAATGGGAAATAACACCAGAGCTAAAGCTGATGTTGCCCAGAAAAAGGTGGGGACAGCACCTAGCATGCCAGAGATAATGCCCATAGAAAGCAATGGCCAGCGATACTTTTGAAGCAATATGTCGCGCTCCTCTAAGCTAGCATGCTGAGCTAAAACATCATAAGACATTAAACGCATTGTTAACCAGCCCCAGAGTAAGGGTGGCAAGACAGCTACTAGTGGCGGAATCCACCAAACGGGGAGCGTCAACATTACCAAGACTAGGCAAATAAGCGCCGACCACATCGTATAGATAAAGCTGCCAATGAGGCCACCACCCTTTTTTCTATCTAGATGTTGATATGCGGCTTGACGTGAGACTTTTTGCACAATAGCTGGAACCGTAGTAAACGCAATGAATACCAGCAAGCTAATCGAGATCAAGGGAATCAACAACATGACAAAAAATAATGGAGCAATCCATGCTCTCGCATTTTCAAAGCCAGCCCAAATCAAGCCATCCTGAATCCAACTTGTAAAAATAGAATTGGTCAGAAAGTTTCCAAGTACTTCTAACGCAGGTGTCCATGTCAACCAAATCAGACAGCCCCACAAAATAGATACGATTAAAAATGGGCGCAAGCTTAACCAAAGCATCTTCGGATGCATAGTTCCGACCATTGCAAGCCCAAATGACTTAAATACCTGCTGGAAACTATCCATAAGAAATCAATTTCTACCTTTTTACGCTTAATGCTTTGGCATAAGTGCGCGTACTGCATGCTTGAAGCATTGCCATTGCTGATGAAATACCTGATGCGAGACCGATAAATCCTTAACCCCAGTTGGGAATGCCTCCTTAGGAAAGATCGCAGTCCTAAACAACATGTCCCACCAAGGGAATAAGACTCCAAAATTACAGCCACCTAAGACACCCGCTTTACCCTGAGCCTCATAACCATATCCGATTGCGTGATGCATACGGTGAAACATCGGTGATACGACTAAATATTGTAAAGGGCCAAGGCTAACCTTGATGTTGGCATGTTGCCAGCTTTGAATTAACTGGCTAAGCACGACTAAATAAATAAATTGACTCGGTGTAACTCCAAATAGTAGCGCAAAGAAAGCAAATACGACTGCATGCATGATGTCATCAAGAATGTGATTACGATCATCTGACCATGCCGTCATGACAGTCTGGCTGTGATGAAGCGCATGCAGTTGCCACCACCAATGAATCGTATGCGATGCTCGGTGATAAACATACTCAACAAAATCTAGCATGACAAAATAAATCAAGAAGCTAACTAAAGGAATTGCTGTAATGGGTGGATACCAAGATTCAACATTGAGTCTGCCAAAACGAAAATCATGCAAGACTGCATCAATTTGGAAAAAGAATCCTGACAAGACGATAAAAATCAGTCCGTGAAAAATCCCCAAACGATGAAACAGGGTGTACAAGATATCGGCCTTACTTGATTTAGCAAAATACTCTTGGGGCTCAGCTGGAGCTAACCTCTCCCATGTCCGCAAGACCAAGAAGATTAAGAGTATTTGTATGCAACCAAAGAGAAACCAGTCGATACCATCAAATGCATCTTCAGCCCAAGCCATTAAATCCAATTGATACAAGATTGGGGAGACTACATTCGAGAAAATAAGCTCCTGAATACGCGCATACGTATCAGAAATGCTAATCAACAAGGTATTCAGCTCCATACTCAATATTGTGACTTATTTAGCTTCATTGGGTAGTGTTCCAAAGCAAAACCCACGTTTTTTAAGATTAATAATTAATTGCTCTAAAACTGCAGGGGCCCAAGGGTCTTTTCTGGACCAAATACCGAGATGCGCCATGGCAATATCCCCATCTGCCAATTGCTTCGTAGCGCGATCTAGCAGGACTTGGTTTGGATAGGCCTGGGAAGAGAGTTCATCACCCAAAAAGCCTGCTGGACTCCATCCTATATGTTTAAAACCGCACTGATCACCCATTCTCAATAAACGTGGCGATGTTTTACCCCCTGGAGCTCGCCAGATTTTTTGAATGTGAGAACCCGTAAGCTCCTTAAAACGATCCTCTACTCTTCTGATTTCTCGGCAATAGTTCGCTTCGTTATACAGCATCGTCGATCCCGCTTTACTACCAAACTGGGGCTTGGCATACACCTCACCTACAGGACCGTCCTTGACAAAGTAAACATGATCAAAAGTATGGCTGCCAAAGTGATGACCCTCACTTACTCTATCTTGCCAATAGCTCTTCCATGAATCGTCTAATGAATAATCCCCGCGATTGGTTTTTTCATTAGCCAAGAAAAAGGTGGCTTTCACATTTTGACGATTCAGGATGTCGGCAACAGTCTGAGCTACCGACATATTGCCCGTATCAAAACTAAGGTAAACCGTTTTTTTGCAAGTTGTCTCTGCTGCAAGACCCAGAGTTGGCCAAATAGATAGAAGTACTATCGTCAGGTAAGGGGCAAGATAAATACCTAGGCGCATTGACAACAGTTATTCCCAGCCAGCACGTGGCATGAAGAAAACACCATGTGGAGATTTGCCTACTGGTATGACAGTCATTAATTTCATGGAGGGGATATCAATTACTCCAACCTTTTTGGAAAAACGTAAGGTTACCCACAGCGTCTTGCCATCCGGAGTGATCTCCATATCGTCTGGACCAGCCGGTAGGCCCTTAATATCGCCAACCTTCTCAAGAGTCTGCATATTAATGAGGCTAATAGTTGAGGCGACGCGATTGCTGATGAAAATATGTTTTTTATCGCCTAAGGGACGGAAATTATGAGCGCCCTTTCCAGTGTAAATACGCTTTACTTCCTTGCGGTTTTTCCAATCAATTACCTGAACATTGTCTTCGCCGGTCAGACCCACCAATATATATTGATCACCCGGAGTTAACCAAACCCCAGCAGGCACTTTGCCCGTAGTCATTTTCCAAAGCACAGTCTGGGTATCCAAATCAATCGCGGCTAATTCATTGGAGTCTTGTAATGTAATAAATGCTATTTTGCTATCTGCAGTAAATGCCACATGGCTTGGTGTTTTTCCCAACTTAATTGATTTAGCCAACTTGAGATCTGCACCCTGGGCTTGATAAACATCCACGCGATCAAGGCGATTGCCATTCGCTACAAACCACTTATGGTTTGGAGAATAACCAATTTGGTAAGGGTCAATAATATTGGGAATTTTTCCCGTTAATTCACCGCTAACAGGATTCATTAAATCCACATCATTACCCGCGGCATTGGCAATTAATAAGGTTTTTTGATCTGGAGTCAACATCAGGTGATGTGGTTCTTTACCTACGGCAACAGTTTTGATCACCTTGCGAGTAGGCATATCAATGAGGCTGACTGTGGCCTCACCAGAATTTAAGACTACAGCGATTTTTGGCTCCATTTTGGTATCAGCTGCTGGGCTAGTTTGCGCAAATGCCACACCTAATAGGGGCATACAGGCAAATAATGCAATAAAGAGAGTGCCAAAAGTTGTATTTTTAAGAATTGTTTGCATATTTACTATTGTAAGCATTCTGCGAGGTCATCAAAGACTCTCTTTAGGATAAATTGACTTATCGCAAGGACGCTAAGATCTTCTCTAAGCGCTTTAAGGACATGGGGCTGGGGGTCTTTAGTTCTTGCGCATATAAAGCGACCCTTAACTCCTCTAATTGCCAACGAAAATCGATAAGCGACTGGTCTTGCTCGATGGCATAAGCAGCTAAGCCTCGATTGCCCTGTAACAGTTTTTGCCAAGGACGAGCCACAGACTCCCAATCCTTCTGACACTGGGCATCCCTAGCTGGATTAGAACGTAGCTTATCAATACGTAAAGCAATTGCCTTGAGATAACGCGGCACATGAACCAACTGCTCAAAAGGAATCTCAGCAATCATTTTAGGAAAAACTAAACTCTGCAATTGAGATTGAATATCCGTAAAAGCACTGGGTGATGCTGCTTTTGCTTGGGCTAACTTTTTCTGTAAATCGGCGTGTGCTTGCAAGGCGGCAAGTGTATGTTTAGAAACCTCCTGAGCAATTAGGGCCAGTCTGGGTTTACCTGCCTGCAAACGCTCTACAAATTGCTCGGCATTGACTGGCAAGGGATCACTCATAAACGCACGCTCTATTGCAAGATTGAGAATTTGTTCAATCAAACTCTCAACTGAGCCCACATTGATAAAAAGAAGTCCTAGTTCACGAAGTCCTGGCAACTGCTTTTGTAACGCCTTTAAAGTATCTTTATTGGAGAGCGCAAACAGGCGACGCAGACCATGCCAATGATACTTTCTAGCTTCCAAAAGATCATCAAATACCTCAAGGTCGCAAAACTCTGTGCGATCAACTAAGGCGGGGTATCCAAAGAGTGTGCGATTGCCTTTTTGGATCTCTAAAGTTTCTGGTAGCTCTCCAAAATCCCAGCTGCGATAGCCACCTTGCTCAACCGATCTGGCCGTTGAACTAGCGCCATTATTGAGTGATTGATGAGCTGAGTTAGGCGCCAATACGGCACCTAGCTCTTCTTCTGCCGCCTGCTGAGCTATTGCCTGAAATGCGCTTCTGGCGGTTTGTCCATATTCAGCACGTAAGCGAGCAAGATTGCGCTCTAACTCAAGTTGACGACCATGCTCATCAACTAAGCGAAAGTTCATCGATAGATGTAGCGGCAAAGATTCAGGTCTAAAGTCAGTTCGCTTAATTTCTAGGCCGCGCTCCTGACGAATATCATTGATCAAGCTATCTAAAAAATCTCCTACACCAAACTTTTTTTCTTCCAACATACGCTCTAGAAACGATTTCGCATATTCGGGTAAGGGCACACAATGCCGGCGTAACTTTTGCGGCAGAGATTTCAACAGCAAATGGATCTTTTCCTCGCACATGCCTGGAACTAGCCAATCACATCGACGACCATCGACTTGATTTAGCAATGTCAAAGGAATGATGAGCGTTACACCATCTTTAGGGCTTCCCGGCTCGAAATGGTATGTCAAAGCGAGCTCACCACCTCCTACTGTCATTTTTTTAGGGTATCGATCTACCGTGATACCAGCTGCCTCATGACGCATCAGGTCTGCTTTAGCTAGCTGTAATTGAGCACCAGGCTTCAGAAGATCTCCACCCTCACTTTTTTGTGCCCGTTTTAGCCAGGCCTTCATTGACTCCCTACTCAATACCTCTTGAGGGATACGAGAATCATAAAAAGCAAACAACAAATCATCGTCGACTAAAACATCAGGCCGTCGTGAGCGATGTTCAAGCGCTTCAATTTCCTTAATGAGTCTGCGGTTATGCCAAAAGAAATCAAAAAGCTCTGGATACTGCTTTTTAGCATCAGCCTCTGTTTCACGCATTAACGCAGGTGTATCCATACGCCCAAACAACTCTTCTTGTACTAAGGCTTGCGTAATAAATAATTCACGCGCTTCTGTGGGGTTATGAGACTCATAACGCACCCGCCGGCCGTGATAAATGGGTAAGCCATATAAGATACCTCGCTCAAAGGCCATGACTTCACCTTGGCGTACATCCCAAAATGGATCACTGAGCGACTTGACTAAGCGATGCGCTGCAACTTTCTCAATCCATTGTGGCTCAATCTTCGCAATAGTGCGGGCATACATTCGACTGGTTTCTTGTAATTCACCGGCTAAGATCCATGCGCCTGCCTTTTTACCAATGGTTGAACCAGGCCAAATAAAGGGACGAATTCCACGAGCGCCGATATAACCACCTACCTTGCTACCACGCTCTAGAGATTTTTCATCCTCTTCTTTTTTAGCCACATAACCCAAGAGTCCAGTTAGGAGTGATACGTGGACTTGCTCATAAGTAGCTGCCAAAGCATTTTCTTTCCAGCCTTTTTCGCCTAACATGGTATGGAGTTGACCATGGACATCACGCCATTCCCGTAAACGTCTTGGTGATAAGAACTTACTTTTGCATAAATTTTCTAACTGACGATTGCTATGTTTATGTTGCAAGGCATCTTGATACCAGTCCCACAATTTTACGAAACTCAGAAATTCCGAACGCTCATCAGCAAACTGAAGATGGGCTTGATCAGCTGCGGCTGCTAGATCCATAGGGCGCTCACGTGGATCTTGCGTGGCTAGGGCGGAGGCGATGATCGTCACTTCACGCAGAGCATTCTGCTCCTTTGCGGCAAGCAGTATTCGACCAATGCGAGGATCTAGAGGAAGATCGGCGAGTTGTTTACCAATAGCGGTTAGCTTGAAATGGCTACCAGCATCTTTATCCTCACCAACCACACCAGCGTCATAAATAATTGCCCCTAACTCATCTAAGAGTTGCACACCATCAGCAATAGCTCTTCCAAGTGGTTTATCAATAAAGGGAAATTCTTGGATTTTAGGTAAACGTAATGAACTCATGCGGAGCAAAACAGCAGCAAGTGAGCTGCGCAGAATTTCTGGATCAGTGAATTTGGCTCGACTTAAATAATCTTGCTCGCTATAGAGTCGAATACAAATACCATCTGAGACACGACCACATCGCCCTGCCCTTTGATTGGCTGCCGCTTGAGAAATGGGCTCTATCTGTAATTGCTCAACTTTATTGCGATAAGAATAGCGTTTGACTCTCGCCAAACCGCTATCGACTACATAACGAATATTGGGAACCGTTAAAGAAGTCTCTGCAACGTTGGTAGTCAAAATAATTCTGCGGCCATTGCCCCGATTAAATACTCGCTCCTGCTCAGCTACTGACTGACGAGCAAAAAGACTCAAAATTTCTGGATGAAAACGCTGCTGCAAAAGATGGTCTTTTCGTAAAGCTTCAGCACAATCGCGTATTTCACGCTCACCCGGTAAAAATACGAGAACGTCTCCAGCACCAGCAGCGCCCTCACGCCAGACATTGGCAATTGCCTGAGCAACAGCTTCTGGAATCTCTTTTGCCTCCTTAGACTCCTTTTTACCATCGGGCTTTACTTCTGGTTCAAGTGGTAGATAACGCTGTTCCACAGGAAATAATCTGCCGCTGACTTCAATCACAGGGGCTTGTTTGCCGCCAATAGTGAAGTGCTCTGAAAAGCGCTTAGCATCAATTGTCGCCGAAGTAATGATGAGCTTGAGATCAGGACGTTTGGGTAAAAGCTGCCGCAAATAGCCTAATAAAAAGTCAATATTGAGGCTGCGCTCATGGGCCTCATCAATAATGAGGGTGTCGTATACCTTTAATAGCGGGTCGTGCTGCGTCTGGGCAAGCAAGATCCCATCCGTCATTAACTTAATAGAAGCTGTTTGGCTCGTTTTATCTGCAAAACGAATCTGGTAACCAACATCTTGACCTATTGGAGTGCCCAGTTCCTGGGCTATACGCTTTGCAGTGGCTGTCGCTGCAATACGCCTAGGCTGAGTATGGCCGATGAGGCGGCCACCGTTCATGGTGCCTCTCCCGAGGTCTAAACAGATCTTGGGTAATTGGGTTGTCTTACCTGAGCCAGTCTCTCCGCAAACAATGATTACCTGGTGTGATGCCAGGGCATCTTGAATGATTTGACGCTGAGCTGAGACGGGCAACTCCTCCGGAAACCGAATCTCCAAAAGCCGTGAGGTGTTGGAAGCAGGCACAGGGATAGATATTGCTTTGGGTTTTTGTTGGTTTATAGGCTCTTGCACCCTATAATTTTCTCACTATGCCAACAAACGTACCAAATCCAGCTTCAAACGCCGAAAAATCAAGCTCCAATTTTCCTTTTGTAGGATGGTTGCGTGATGTTGCGCCTTATATTCACAGTTTTCGTGAAAAGACTTTTGTTATTGCCTTTGCTGGTGAACTGGTTCAAGAAATCGGCCTTGAGAACCTCATTGAAGATATTGCCATGCTCCATGCGATGGGCATGAGAATTGTGCTCGTTCATGGTATTCGCCCACAAATTGAAGAGCAACTTAAATTACGCAACATTAAGAGTCAGTACGGTAAAAGTGCGATGCATAGCTATCGCATTACAGATGCTGCTGCCTTAGAGTGTGTCAAAGAGGCTGCCGGTGAATTACGTCTTGATATTGAAGCAGCCTTTAGTCGTGGTTTGCCAAACACACCGATGGCTGGCTCACGGATCTCCGTGATCTCCGGTAATTTTATTACCGCTATGCCGGTTGGCGTTGTTGAAGGAGTTGATTACTTTCACACTGGCCTCGTTCGTAAAGTAGATTCCACTTCTATTAAGTTATCGCTTGATAGCAATAAGATTGTCTTGTTATCGCCTTTAGGCTTTTCACCGACGGGCCAAGCCTTTAATTTAGCTTTTGAAGATGTAGCTGCTTCCACCGCTGCTGCACTGAAGGCAGATAAGTTGATTTTCCTTAGCCCCTACGAGGGTTTAAAAGATAACGAAGGTGACTTCATCACTGAACTGTCCATGCCGCAGCTGCATGAATACATCGCTAAACATCCAGAATTGGACATTGGCATGAAGAGCTTACTCAACATCGCTGGTAGAGCCATTCGGGCAGGCGTTAGTCGGGTTCACTTCTTACCCTGCAATCAGGATGGTGCCCTCTTAGAAGAGCTCTTTACTCACGATGGCATCGGCATGATGCTGGCCTCATCAGACATTGAGAATCTACGTGAAGCTAACCAAGATGATGTTGGCGGGATATTGCAGCTCACCAGTCCGCTGGAAGAAGAAGGCATCTTGGCAGCTCGCGGACATGATGTGATTGAACGTGATATTCAGCGCTTTTCAGTGATCGAGCACGATAAGGTGCTCTTTGGATGTGCAGCACTTTTCCCCTTTCCAAATGGTGTTGGTGAACTTGCGTGCTTAGCAGTAGATCCTGACGTTCAGGGGTCTGGGGATGGAGAGCGCTTACTCAAACGTGTTGAGATGAGAGCTAAACAAGAAGGTATCAAAAAATTGTTTGTTCTGACCACTAGAACCGAACATTGGTTTTTGAAGCGTGGCTTTAAGCGTGCCTCAGTAGATGATTTGCCCCAAGAAAGAAAGCAAATCTATAACTGGGATCGCAAGTCAATGGTATTGACTAAAGACTTATAAATATTTTTATTCCTCATTTACAGAGCTTGAAAGGTATTACAGATGGCACGCATGGTTCAATGTATCAAACTCAATAAAGAATCCGAAGGAATGGACTTTGCTCCACTGCCCGGTGAACTTGGTAAGAAGATTTGGAATCAAGTCTCCAAAGAAGCTTGGGCCGCTTGGTTAAAGCAGCAAACGATGTTGATTAATGAGAACCGTCTCAATATGGCAGACCCGCGTGCACGTCAGTACCTTCTCAAGCAAGTCGAAAAGTACTTTTTTGAAGGTGGGGCAGATACAGCACAAGGTTATGTGCCGCCTGCGGACGAAGCTAAGTAATACTTAGAAAGTCAGGCGACTCACGCCTGACGCATTACTGACAAGCAGTACATCGGCCTTCTCTTTAGCGAATAAACCTACGGTGATCACGCCAGCAATTTGATTAATAAAAGACTCCAGCGCTGGTGGGTCAGTAATTTTTAAGCCAGCAACATCTAAAATCCAAGCTCCGTTATCTGTCACAAAAGCCTGGCTTGGGGTTTGACCCAAATCTAGGCGAGTGTCTTTGGCTAGACGCAGGCTGACTACTCCACCCAACTTTTCTAATTCTGCAGTCACAATTCCCCGCGACAAAGGGATAATTTCTAGCGGCAACGCAAATGCTCCTAAAACAGGCACCTGTTTAGACGCGTCACAAATACAAATAAACTGTTTAGACATTGACGCAATAATCTTTTCCCGAGTTAAGGCCCCACCCCCACCCTTAATCATGTATCCAGACGGATCGATTTCATCCGCACCATCAACATAGGCAGGCAAGTCTCTGACATCGCTAGGGTCGAGAACCTTAAAACCATGCTTGAGAAGGCGTTCTGTAGTGGCATTAGAACTTGATACTGTTCCCGCAAAATGATCTTTATGAGGCGCTAAAGCATCTATAAAACAATTAACAGTGGAACCCGTTCCAATACCCAAAACCTGCCCAGCAGATAACTTAAGCACCTCATCTCTCGCTGCCTCGCCTACTAATTGCTTCAATTGATCTTGATTCATCGTCTCGCTAACCTACCTTTATCTACACTGGAACATGATGCTTTACCCGTCTATCATATGATATCGAGCACTTGTACATGATTAATTTATCAAGAAATACTTAAAATCCAATGACATCCAAACCCTCCGCCCTCGAGCAACTAAAAAAACTCACTACTGTGGTCGCTGATACCGGTGATTTTGAGAGGATGCATCAGTATCAGCCTCAAGATGCCACTACAAACCCCTCTTTAATTCTAAAAGCGGCTCAGCAGCCTAATTACCAAGAGCTAGTTCGTGCAGTGAAAACGAATCATCCTGGGATGAAGTCCGGCGACTTGGTGGATTACATCTTGGTAGCTTTTGGCTTAGAGATCTTAAAAATTGTTCCTGGAAGAGTTTCAACCGAGGTAGATGCTCGCCTATCTTTTGATACCGATGCTACTGTCAAAAAAGCAAAGCATCTGATTGCCCTTTATGAATCGCATGGCATTGACCGCCAGCGTGTTTTGATTAAGCTAGCGGGCACTTGGGAAGGTATTGAAGCTGCAAAGGTCCTAGAGGCAGAAGGGATCCATTGCAATATGACCCTCCTTTTTTCCCTTGTTCAAGCTGCAGCCTGTGGTGCAGTGCACGCAAAACTCATTTCGCCATTTGTGGGTCGCATAACAGACTGGCATAAAGCAAAACTGGGTACTAGCTGGAGTGATTCTCATAATGGGGGTGCTAAAGATCCTGGCGTGACCTCGGTCAAGCGGATCTTTCATTACTACAAGCACTTTGGCATTGCAACTGAGATTATGGGTGCTAGCTTTAGAAATACCAGCCAAATTCTGGAGCTAGCTGGCTGTGATTTGCTCACCATTAGCCCAGAGCTTTTAGGTGAGCTACAAGATAGTATGTCGCTAGTTGAGCAGAAATTAGATAGTGCCAATGCTAGTAAAGCCTTAGCAGATGAAAATATCACACAGTTGAAATTAGATGAGTCGAGCTTTAGACTACAACTAAATAATGACGCAATGGCCACTGAAAAGTTGGCTGAAGGTATTCGTAATTTTTGCGTTGATACCGAAAAATTGGAATTACTCTTGAGTGCATAAAAATGCAATAGCTCATTTAAGGAAAAAAGATGATTATTCAGTGCCCCCATTGCTCAAAAGGAAATCGCGTTCCTGCTGAAAAGCTAAATCAAAGCCCAGTATGTGGCGCATGCAAGAAAGATCTCCTCTCTTTACCAATCAATGCAACTGCCGCTAACTTTTCTGAACTGATTTCCCAAACATCCTTACCAGTGATTGTTGATTTTTGGGCCCCATGGTGTGGACCGTGCAAAATGTTTGGTCCAAGCTTCCAGGCGAGCGCCATTGCGCATGCCAATCAGGTTCTGTTTGTCAAAGTAGATACAGAATCAGAGCAAATGTTGGGAGCGCAATTTAATATCCGCTCAATTCCTACTCTTGCTGGGTTTAAAAACGGCAAAGAGGTTCATCGCGTCAGTGGCGCATTACCACCAGCCCAACTAGAGCAATTTATCAATCAACTAGCAGCTTAATGATCGATAGATCGTATTACTGAGCTTATTTTTTTGCAGTGTTGATGCCTAAGAGGCTGTAAGCTGGGCAATTACCAATCATGCCAGTGACTAAAGGAATAATGCCAATCCAAGCCCAAGCGCCAGTAATTCCAAAACCAGCCAAACCCATTAAGGTAACGCCGATAGTCATTCTGACTACACGTTCAGTATGTCCAAGATTGCATTTCATATATTCCCCTTAGTGAGATCAGTCAGGTTTAATTCATAAACTATGATTATGAATTCTTAGCTAGGCGCTGTCTCAGTGCCTCATACAAGCATACGCCACTAGCGACAGAAACATTGAGACTTTCTACAACACCATGCATCGGAATACGCACCAGTTCGTCGCAAGTTTCACGGGTCAAACGGCGCATACCCTCGCCTTCGGCACCCATCACAATCCCAATAGGTCCTGTGAGATCAATATCGTAGATTGATTTCTCTGCCTCATCATCAGTACCGATCAACCAAACACCAGCTTCTTGCATCTCCTTCATGCTGCGCACTAGATTAGTTACTGTAATAACCGGCATCACTTCAGAGGCCCCACTCGATACTTTGCTTACTGTGGCATTAATAGATGCAGAACGGTCCTTTGGAATAACAACTGCATCAACACCAGCACCATCAGCAACTCTCAAGCATGCGCCAAAGTTATGGGGATCTGTTACCCCATCGAGAACCAAGAACATCACTTTGTTTTGATTACCTTGAGCATCTTCAACAACCTCTGTAATGGTCCGGGCTATCGTCATCTTTTCTGCTAGAGCAACAACCCCTTGATGGCGATCATGACCAGTCAATTTATGAAGACGTTCAGCATCTGCAGCATGTAATCTTTCGCCAAGAATTTCTTCAGCTTGCTTCAAAAAGTCACCCATACGGCGATCTCGCCGACTTGGATCAAAGTAGACAGACTTCAGGCTGGCAGGATCAACTCTCAAGCGCGCTTGTACTGCATGAAAACCTACTAATATTTGCTTCATTTTTACTTGATCTCGATTTCGAATAAATACATCAGTGCTTATTTGTGACGGGCCTTAGTGGAGCGTACAGGTGGTTTTATTCCCGCAGGCTTGCCAGTTGGTCGACTAGGCTTTCCGGACTTAGCAACTTTACTTGCTGTACGCCCTGATTTATTTTTAGATTGACTGGCACCTAAATTGCCAGCAGATTTTGCAGCATTCACATTAACACCAGCATGTTTCTGTGGTTCTTTACTGCCTGGGCGACCCTTTTTAGGTGCAGCCTTTTTATTGGGGCGGCCAGTATCACTAGCTAGAATAATCTGACGACGATTTGTTGTACCCCCTGGCTCCAGCCCAACCGATTTAACGAGGCTAAATTCGATCTTCCGAGCATCTAGATCAACGCGACTGACAAGAACGTGAACGCGATCACCTAGTCTATAACGAATGCCAGTTCTTTCTCCACGTAACTCTTGGCGCGCTTCATCGTACTGAAAATAGTCACCCCCAAGTTCAGTTACATGAATCATTCCTTCAACAAAAAGATTCTCTAACTGGACAAATAAACCAAAGCTGGCCACGCCAGTAACCGTGCCGGCGTATTCTTGACCCAAATGGTCACGCATGTAGTAGCACTTTAGCCAAGCCTCAACATCACGCGATGCTTCATCAGCGCGGCGCTCATTGGAAGAGCAATGCACTCCTAGCTGGCCCCAGATCGGCAAGGCCGCATTAGCACCCTTTGGTAAACGCGTGCCTTTAGCGCTGGCATCCTTTGCATCTTGATGTGATTTTTTAGCATTTACAGCATTCTCACGACCCTTGCCCTTGCGAGGTAGAGTGAGATTTAAAGGGACCTTTGGCGGCAATACTGGTGTATAAGGTTTTTTAGCGAGGATAGCCTTGATAACCCGATGCGTTAACAGATCGGGGTATCGACGAATTGGACTTGTGAAATGCGAATACGCAGGGTAAGCAAGGCCAAAATGCCCTTCATTATCTGGTTGGTACATCGCCTGTTGCATTGCTCTTAATACAACTGTTTGCAACATATTGGCATCTGGACGCTCTTTAATTTCACGCATCAACTTAGCAAAGTCTTTCGGCTTAGGCTTCTCACCACCGCCCAATGACAATCCTGAAGTACGCAGGACTTGTCGTAATGTAACCAACTTCTCCTCAGACGGTTCACCATGAACACGATAGAGACTTAAATGCTTATTTTGATCAATGAAATCGGCTGCGCAGACGTTAGCAGTCAACATGCACTCTTCAATTAAACGATGCGCATCGTTACGTAAGCGTGGCTCAATGCGCAAAATCTTTCCTAACTCATTGCTAATGATTTGGGTTTCTGTAGTCTCAAACTCAATGGCGCCACGCTTATGGCGAGCCTCAAGCAAAATTTTATAAAGAGAGTACAAATTGGTTAACAAAGGTCTAAATTGAGAAAAACGTGTTGCCTCAGGACCTTTGCTATTGGAGAGAATTTCCCAAACAGTGTCGTAGGTAAAGCGTTGTGCAGAGTGCATCACTGCTGGATAAAACTGGTAAGCAAGTACGACCCCATTAGCGTCAACTACAGAGTCACAGACCATACACAGGCGATCAACCCCTGGATTTAAAGAGCAGAGTCCATTCGAGATTTTCTCTGGCAACATCGGTATTACTCTTCTCGGGAAATACACTGATGTAGCGCGTAGCAAACCTTCATCATCAAGCGGTTGTCCAGGCTTAACGTAATGCGACACATCAGCAATAGCCACAATGAGGCGCCAAGCCTTACTCTTGCCGTACATGACAGGTTCACAATAGACGGCATCATCGAAATCGCGAGCATCGGCACCGTCAATAGTCACCAGCGGTACATCGCGCAGATCAACACGACCCTCCAAGTCAGACTGCTGAACAGTATCAGGCAAGGCGCTTGCCTCTTTTTTCACTGCAGCTGAAAATTCATGGGGTACACCATACTTACGTACAGCGATTTCAATTTCCATACCCGGATCATCAATCTCACCCAAGACTTCAACAACACGCCCAACTGCCTGACGATAACTATCAGGGTAATCAATAATTTCGACACTAACTACCTGACCTAATTTGGCAGCGCCCTGTCCTTTTGGCGGAATCAATATATCGTGACCAATACGCTTATCTTCTGGCGCGACGATGAGAACGCCATTTTCATTAAGGAGGCGTCCAATCACTACTTTATTAGCATGCAAAACAACATCAACAATTTGCCCTTCAGGGCGACCACGTCGATCCGTTCCCAATACTCTGACATTAACCCGATCACCATGCATTACACGAGACATTTCTCTTTCTGAAAGAAAAATATCCTCGCCTCCATCGTCAGGGATAACAAATCCAAATCCATCTCGATGACCTTGGACTGTACCTAAACGGTCAGCCTCTCGTGGCACCAAGTTTTTTGCTTTACGCATTTAATTCCTTCGGCAATACATGCCTTAAATATCAATGATTACTTCTAATTCAGCTACTGTATCAAACCACTTGATCTGAAGGGAAAAAGCTGAGTGGGGTTATAAATGAGGCCAATAGGCCCATACCTTTATAATAAGGCTATGCCCAGGTGGCGAAATTGGTAGACGCACCAGCTTCAGGTGCTGGCGATCGTAAGGTTGTGGGGGTTCGAGTCCCTTCCTGGGCACCAAATACTCCTCATTAGCCTATATTGGGATGAATCTCTGTATTTCAATAGGCCTTAAATACCCATCGTTCGATGCAATATTTTTGGCCTCATCTCATCCCATAGGCTCTCAAATTCTTCGGTCTTGTCCGCTGATAATGAAATTGAATCAAACAGGCCGCCAAAGAAGATCGTCTTTTTAGGCGCCAATATCTTTTCAAACTCAGTCAAGCCAATGGGTTTGTCATCAATATCTCTGGTTAATTGAGCGGAACATACAATCGCCTGATAATCATCTTGATCGATCACGGCAAACTCAATAAGCTGCTCGATTTTTTCCAGAATAACTAAGGTGCCGCGTGCGTAACAAACCGCATCATGTTCTTGGACAATGTAAGCCAGAAATTGATTTTCTTCATCACTTTTAATAGGCAGGTCATCTATAAAAAATAAGTATTGACTCCCTTCTGCATTTACCAAAGTAAAAACTTTAGGAACTACCCCATGCCCAAGCGCTAGGTTTCGATAATAGGCAGCGATTTCTACAGCGAGGTTTTCAGAGAAGAGATGCATGAGGCTATTTTTAATAATGAAAGGGTCTAAATCCGGAAATAATTAAGCGATATTTTTCTTTAGAAATTCTAATGTTCGCTGCCATGCTAAATCAGCGGCGACTGGGTTGTATTGGAGTGGCGGCATATTACGCACCTCAGATTTGGGATTTGCAAATGCATGCTTTGCGTCATAACGCTGAAAATCAAAGTTCACTCCTGCCTGCTTTAATTTATCTTCAAGCTGATCGACACCGGCGATGACAAAAAACTCATCGTGCAGCGCCCAATGCGCCAACATCGGTTTCTTGATTGCTGCTGCGTCTACGTACTCTAAAGGAGGATAGCCATACCAAACGACTGTGCCATCGCATTCCGGTACCGCACCAGCAGACAATACGGTTAGCGCACCACCCATACAAAAACCTGTGACAGCTACCTTTGCACTTCCAGTAGCTTTGAGATATTGGACGGCACCACGAATATCTTGACTTGCAGCATCACCAAAGTTTAGGCCATTCATTAAATGCTCAGCTTCATTCGCTTCTAGCGCCAACTTACCACGGTAAAGATCTGGTACTAAAGCGCGATAACCAGCCTGCGCTAAACGATGAGCAACCGTTTTAATTTCCTCATCTAGCCCCCACCACTCTTGAATTACCACCACTCCTGGCGCATTTTGCTTATCAGCAGGCTCTGCTAAAAAAGCATTTACAGATTGGCCATCAGGTCTTTTAAACGTAATCATTTTCATCTCTTTATCGTTGAATTAATTTGCTCCAGAGTGTCCAGTCACTTGTGGCACCTGCTTGTCCTTGTGAATATATCCCACCAAGTAGAAAGTAAGCAAGCTGCATAGCACAGCCCCATAGCCCACCAGGTTGTAGTGCTCCATTTTTCCATCTGCTCCGATAGTCACAACCATACCCGCAATGACAGACGCTAAGCCGGACGCCAGCATCTGTACCGAGCCAACTAAGCTCATAAAGGTGCCGCGAATTTTGGCGTCTACCACTTGGCTAACAATAGCCATCGCTGGGATCATGCGTCCAGAAACCAACACAAAAAATGCCGTTGAATTGATCAGCACCACCCACAAAGGTACGGGCGGTAAATTCGTTGTGACCAGTAGCGGTATCAGGCTGATGATTGCAAGTACTTTAAAGGTTTTCACCTTGCCATATTTGTCGGCCAGATGACCAATGACCCGGGAACTCATTAAGGTTGCTAAACCACCACATAAGTAAATTAATGAAATATAGGAATTATCAATACCCACGTTAGCAGTTAAATATAAAGCGATATAGGGGATCACTGAAAAGCCAGTCAACATAATCAAAGCCATCAATACAAATGCCCGTAAATGTTGTTGGGCAAAAAAGATCGCCCATATTTGGCTAAGACGACTACCTTCATGAACATGATGCAAGTGTCCTGAAATTTTAGGGATATTTTTGTAGCCTAAAAAGAGAATCAATCCTGAAATCAAGGCGATAAAAATAAATGGGGCACGCCAACCCAATACTGGAATGTTATTGGCTAAAAATAAACTGAGTGGTACACCAGCTACGGTAGATACCGAGAATGCAGACATGACAGTACCCAAGGCCTTACCTCTCCTCTCAAACGGGATAGAGTCGGCAATAATTGTTTGCACTAAGGAACCTAAAATTCCACCAAAGGCACCGGCAAAAGCTCGGGCAATAAAGAGTGAGTGATAGTCTGGTGCTAACCCACAAATTAAGGTTGCAATAATGAAGCATGCATACAAACTCAGTAAAAGAATCCTGCGCTCAAAACGATCTACAAAGTAAGTAGCAAAGATTCCCGCAATAGCGGCAGCAAAAGTATAAGAAGAAAGCAACAGTCCAAATTCATGGGTATTGATGTTGAGCTCACGAATAAAATCTGGCCCCAAAGGCATCATGATCATGAAATCGAGGATGTGGGTAAACTGAATACCAGCTAAGGAGAGTAAGAAGAAGCCTTCTCGATACTTTTCCTTTGGGACGTGTTGCTCGCTCAATGTGCTCTTTACTTGATTTGATGAATATGCCATTATGAACACTTGC
>JBFZCO010000090.1:0-11009 GCA_041307885.1 Burkholderiales bacterium
GAATTTTGCGTTCTATTGAACGTTGCTCAGTTAAGAAGGTCGTCCAGGCTGGGCCAGAGTTTGTCATTGAGTGCGTCAAGAGTCTAGATGCAGATGCACAAGGCCTGCTCACTTTGAGGCCAGTCTCTGATACAAACACCTATATTGCTGGCAAGGATTTATCGTTAGAGGAAACTATTGCCAATATGTCTGCTGTGTTGGCAGGCCTAGGAATCAAAATTGAAATTGCTTCATGGCGCAATATTATTCCCAATGTGTGGTCCTTACATATTCGTGATGCGCACTCACCAATGTGTTTTACCAATGGCAAAGGCTCAACGAAAGAAAGTGCATTGGCATCTGCTTTAGGCGAATACATTGAACGATTGAGCAACAATCATTTTTATGCTGGCGCATTTTGGGGGGAAGATATTGCCAATAGGCCATTCGTCCATTACCCTAATGAGCGCTGGTTTAAGCCAGGCAGTAACGATGCATTGCCTATAGAAATTCTAGATGAGCACTGCTTATCTATTTTTAATCCTGATGGTGAATTGCGTGGCTCCCATTTGATTGACACTAATTCAGGCAATGTAGAGCGCGGCATTTGTTCCCTGCCATATGTCCGTCAGTCAGATGGTAAAACCATCTATTTTCCCTCCAACTTAATTGAAAACCTTTACGTCAGCAATGGGATGAGCGCTGGTAATACTTTGGCTGAAGCCCAAGTGCAATGCTTGTCTGAGATTTTTGAGCGAGCAGTTAAGCGTGAAATTCTAGAAGGTGAACTTGCTTTGCCAGATGTGCCTACAGAGATATTGGCCAAATATCCCACCATATTGGCAGGTATTAGAGGTCTAGAGGAGCAAGGCTTTCCAGTCCTAGTAAAAGATGCCTCTTTGGGTGGAATCTATCCCGTCATGTGTGTCACCTTAATGAATCCACGAACCGGTGGCGTATTTGCTTCTTTTGGCGCTCACCCAAGCTTTGAGCTGGCACTAGAGCGAAGTCTGACAGAGTTGCTTCAGGGCAGAAGTTTAGAGGGTTTAAATGATTTACCCCCGCCAACTTTTTTAAGTGAGGCTGTGACTGAGCCAAACAACTTTGTTGAGCATTTTATTGACTCAAGTGGCATTGTGTCGTGGAGATTTTTCAGCACAAAGCCAGATTACGATTTTGTTGAGTGGGATTTCTCAGGAAAAGGGCATCACTCTAACGCAGAAAATGCAAAAACCTTATTTGGTATTCTCAAAGGAATGGGTAAAGAATCTTATGTAGCAATCAATGACCAGCTAGGCGCGATTGCATGCCGGATCTTGGTGCCAGGCTACTCAGAAATATACCCAATAGAAGATCTCATTTGGGATAACACCAATAAGGCTTTGTTGTTCCGTAAGGATATTTTGAATTTACATCAATTAGACAAAGCCAGCCTAAGCACTTTACTTGAGCGGTTAGAGAATAACGAATTAGATGAGTATGGTGATATCGCCACACTCATCGGCATTGAGTTTGATGACAATACTCCTTGGGGTCAATTAACCGTTTTAGAATTGAAACTGTTAATTCATCTTGCTCTCAAACAGCTTGATGAAGCGCATGAATTAGTTGGCGCCTTCCTTCAATATAACGACAATACAGTTGAGCGCAGATTGTTTTATCAGGCGCTTAATGTTGTTTTAGAAATAATGCTAGATGGGGTGTTAGACCTTAATCACTATTTAGTGAATTTACGTAGGATGTATGGCAATGAGAGGATCGATGCTGTATTGGGTTCAGTAGATGGCAGTGTGAACTTCCATGGCTTGACCCCAACTAGCATTAATTTAGAAGGGCTTGATAGGCACCATCGCTTGATGGATAGCTATAGAAAGCTGCAGGTGGCGCGATCAAGGCATAGCACTGTAGCCAATCAGAAATAAAAATCTTGATCAAGCTACTTAAAAGAATGAATCAATAATCAACGGAGCCTTATGGACGCTCAATCACTCAATTTTTGGCTCGGTAATTTAGCAACAGTTGCCTTTGCAATAACGGCGGTTTTAGCTGTTAATGAGAAAGACGATATTGATATTTTCGCAGTGGTTGTTTTGGGCGGAATTACGGCAGTAGGTGGCGGAACTTTGCGTGACCTCATTATTGGCGTGCCAGTATTTTGGTTGCCTCATGCAACTGAAATTCGTCTGGCGGTTTTAGCTAGCGCTTGCGTATTTATAGCTAAACCACTTTTTAAAATTAAAAAAGTATATTTATTAATGCTGTATCTGGATGCCTTTGGGGCGGCTTTATTTGCCGTTCAGGGCACCCTAAAAGTATGGGAGCTTGGATTTACCATTCCAATTATTCCTCTCATTTTTGGTGTGATGTCTGCAATTGGTGGTGGTGTTATTAGGGATTTGCTTGCTGGTCGGAAAACACTTTTAATGTCTAGTGAGCTTTATATCATTCCGGTATTGTTGGGTAGTGCAGCTATGATCGCGGTGCTCAAGTTTTTCCCCGAGCATGCGCTGATTGGTAAGGTGCTATGTGCCGCGCTCATATTTGTCCTTAGGGCCTGTGCAATTCATTGGAATCTAAGCGTCCCTAATTTTTTAGTTTTACATTCTAAAAAATAGCGACATTTCAAACCCAGTAAAGCAGCCCTAACATGATCACAGTACTACTTCTGACTGTAGCTCTTATTGCATCGGTACTGATCTCAGTATATTTTGCTGAAATTATTGCGCATCGTGTAGGCCAACCTTATGGCACCTTGATATTGGCTATCGCCGTTACGGTAATTGAAGTAGCGCTTATTGCCAGTATTTTGCTAAGCAGAACCCCCGGTAGTGAAGCAGTTGTGAGAGATTCCATCTTTGCCACCATCATGATTGTTTGTAATGGAGTTGTGGGCGTCAGTTTATTGATTGGAGCCATCAAACATCATGAAACTGTCTTTAAGACGGAAGGTAGCAATATTGCATTGGCCCTTTTAATAACAGCATCTACCTTGGCTTTTGTGCTGCCTACATATACCACCAGTACGCCGGGTCCAAACTACACTCTTCCTCAGTTACGAGGTGCTGCAATAGCCTGTTTTATTTTATATGCCACTTATGTTTATGCGCAGACGGTTCGGCATAAGGTAATGTTTTTAGCTCCCGTATTTGATCATCCGGCATTCGGTTCAGATTTACATACAAAGCCAAGTAATAAAAAAACCACTATTAGCGCGATCGCTTTAGTTTCCGCATTAGTAGCGGTCATTTTGCTTGCTAAGCAATTGGCTCCTTTTATTGACGCTGGTGTTATTGCAATTGGTGCACCACATGAAGTGGTTGGAATTTTGATTGCTTGTTTGGTGTTGTTGCCAGAGTCTTTCACTGCAATTAGGCAGGCCACTGAAAATAAAATGCAGAACAGTTTTAACTTAGCATTTGGATCGGGGCTGGCTAGTGTCGGACTCACAATACCCGTAGTTGCTATTATTTCTTATGCTTCTGGCATCACCCTTACTCTTGGTTTAGACGCAAAATCATTGGTATTTTTAATGCTCACTTTTATCTTAAGTGTGATGACTATTTCTGTGGGTAGAGCTACATTTGCCCAAGGCATTATCCACTTAGTAGTTTTTGGCGCTTACTTACGTTTAAGCATTTCTCCATAACAGCGATTTAATAGCGCTTGGTTTAAAAACGATAACCAAGGCCAAACAGTATGTTGGAAGTATTTGCAGTCACTGTTGAATTTAGGGTAGCGGGAACGCTAACCTGTAACGGTGTTTTTAAGTTGCCGCTAAGTGAGCGACTAAGGCTGCCATAGCTAACGTAATTGTATTCAGCAAACCCATAAAGACCCGAACCAATAATTTGTTTGTAGCCAAAGCCAAAGCTTGTGCCGCCCATATAAAAATCAGTATCTACCCCATTAGCACTCGCTCCTGTATACCCAATCTTGCCATACACAAGTTTGTTGTCATCTAAGGCTAGCCCAGGCGAAATAAATATGTTCAAGGAGTTCTTAATATAAACAGATGCACTATTTTGGTAGGATCCGATGCTCCCACTATAGCTTGCAGAAGCTGTTGCACTTTCTGTTGCAAACGGCGCAAAGTCTATCCCAAGGCCAAGTAATAGCGGCGAGGCAAATGAAAAGTTATAACCAGCAGAAATTACTCCAGTGATTCCGCTGGAGTTTCCAACTGACACATTGGGCGAAAGCGTTTGACCTTCAGCAGTTAAGCTCGTATTTGAAAATGAAGGCGTTGTTGTCTGATACCCAATGCCAATTTGACCGTAAGGGCCAATAAAGTTTGATTTTTGCGCCAGCGCAGTTGATGACAATAAAGAGGCTGTAAGTAGGAAAACAAAAATCTTGGGCTGCATATCTTTCTCCTGTTAAGAGATTGTTGCAATAAATAGTTAAATGATGAACCTAGGCATACTGGATTGCCATCGGCAATATGAAAAAGAGCAAGATGCAAGTAAGGCGCAATCACATCACTTCATTCATCAGACGAGCAAAGTTTATCGCAAAACCGTATTATGGGCTCAATATAAAGAGGCGTTTATCAAGCAAAGTATGTCGAACTTAAAAGAAGTGGCGATTATTGGAGATGGATTTGCTGCGGCGGTAATGGTGGTGCATCTCTTGCGAAAAGGCGTTCCGATCTCGTCGATGGCTGTCATAGGTCATGGTGAGCTAGGTAAAGGAAACGCTTATAACTGCGTCAGTCCATTCTTTAGGCTAAATATACGGGATGATTTGCCCATTATTTTTTCGGAAGATCCCTTGGATTTTGCAAGGTGGGCTAAGAAGAATATTCATGATCCAGAGGCTAAGACTAAGGCAGGAGATTTTTATCGACGCCAAGATTTTGGGCGCTATGTTTCAGAGCTCATCCATAATCAGCCTAGCTTAAGTTTGCTAGAGCAAATTAAAGCTAGGGTGCTGAGTTTGACTGGCAGCGAGCATTCATGGAGCCTTGAGCTTGATAATCAGCAGACAGTTCATGCAAAGCAAGTGGTTATTGCCAGTGGCAACCCACCGCCAACTTGGCCATGTGCAATCAAGAATCAAACCCCTTCTTCATCAGTACTACGCCTAGTTCAAAATCCATGGACAGGGAGCGCTATAGAAGGTATTGCTAGCCAGGAAGATATTATCTTGCTGGGTGGTGGATTAACGGCTTTGGATGCCATCAATACTTTGGAAGGGCGCAAGCACCGTGGGATGATTTATGTCATTGCGCCGCGGGCAGTTTTTCCACCTGCTCAAGCGAATTGGCAAAGAGGGTCTCTACCTCACTGGCCTCAAACATTAAGTCCAGTCCAGATGATCCGCTTTATACGAAATTACTTACCTTCTGCACCCACAACGAGTTCAGAGTGGCAAAGTGCTTGGGAGGAGTTGAGGCCAAATCTAAATACACTTTGGCAACAATTTTCTCCGCGGCAAAGACGAGCCTTATTTAAAAGATTGGGTTGGCTTTGGAATTTATATCGATTTCGAGCTTCACCGCAAACGATTGCTGCTTATGAGCGGCTAAAAGATAAAAATCAGATTCAATTTATATTGGGAAGAGCCAAAGAGGTCAAAGCGTCTGAATCTAAAGTCATGGCACTCTTAGGAAATGGCATTGAGGTTGAGGGGGATCGAATCTTAAACTGCACTGGTGCTGGATCTGACCCTTTACTCAGAAAGATGATTGAGTCCAAATTAGCTATTACAGATGCGCTTGGACATTCAATAGCTGTTGATGAAAACTTCCGAGTGCTGCAGTCTACTAATATCCCTTGGAATAGCTTGTGGATGATTGGGCCTGCAACAATGGGAAGTTTAGGGGATGTCATTGCTGCTAGCGCCATTGCCAAGCAGGCAGAGCAATTGGCGGTTCAGCTTTCGGAGAACGCCCAGGCTTCTGAATAATGTTGAGTTAGCTGCTCTTTAGCTTGGCGCATAACAATGAATGCTAGAGAGATCTACTTCATAAATCGAGTTTTTTTACTTGTTCCATCCTTATAGTGAAGAACAACACAGTAAGGGCCGGCAATCTTTGCTTCCTTTAGTTCTTTTGGGCCGATATTCACTTCCGTACGGATACCAAACTGTTTATCTTCCAAAATAAGTACATTTCGAATGGGATCAATTTCTTCAATCACAAAAGAGCTATGCGGTGGAAAAAGGAAATTGAGTAATTTGTTAAACATACTATATTTGTTATAAAAGTTATACCCATTGTATTTGCTAATTTTTTTTCTTGCTGAACGCAGCAAGAATCTCAAACCAATAAAAAAGAGTAAGGGTAATTACTAGCTTCTGAATCGATATAATTGATCTGCGACAAGAGTCCTTTTTTATCAAAAGGTAAAATAGATCCGTGATTACTAGCGCTAACTCAAAAAATATTCTTGCTTACCTCGATTTTGTAGATCGCAGAGATTCTATGCGTCAAAAATACAATCTTTCGGTTAAAGAATGTTTGGTTTTACGTGTTATCACAAGGCAATATTTGAGCAAAGAGCCGTTTAGGGTCAAGCAACTACTCGATATGGACTTTATAGCCTCTCCTGCAACTATTCATGGAGTGATCAAGAAGCTGGTTGCTAAAAAAGTGATCAATCTTGTGCAAGACAAGGTTGACGGAAGAGTTAAATACCTAGTGCCGAATGCAAAGGCGACTGACTTACTTGCTGAGCTAGGAAGACTGATTCGTTAATAGGCTTTTGCAATAGATCTGAGCATAGTCAATACTCATTATGGGGACTGTGAAAAGTGCCATACCACTTAAGTCAATTTACTTTACGGCAGTCATCTGTATTGATGGACGTAATTGCGGATGCTCGAAATTAAAATATGAGGCTGATTAAAATAGTGACTACTACCTCCGTGGCGGCTGTCGTCATTGGCTGTAGCGCGGGTCCGTATAGAGATCAATGTTCTATATCTGCGGCTGCTAAACATTCTGGTGCAGTTGCTAGCCCATCAAGCTTAAATAAGAAGGCAACTATCCAAATTTCGCTGGGAACGCTTGAAGATACCATGCCAGCAACTAAAGTTTTGATTGATAAAAAGTTGATTTGTGAATTGAGTAGCTCAAACGTTTGCTCATCTGAAGTTGAGGCCGGCTGCCATGAGGTTACTTTAAATAATCCCCTAGATCTTGGAAAATTTTCAAGAAGATATCTTTTTGAGGGTAGTAAAACCTATGTATTTAATGCAGATACAAATTGGGACGTTGTCGTGGGCAATACTGTTGGGGACTATGTTCCCCTCGGGTTGATGTTGGCGCCCAGGGGAGATGATGCAAAACTTCTCTTAATCCTTAGAAGCATTAAAAAGACTGGTGAAAAATAATATCTAATAGAGTGTTAATAAATAAGAGTTGCTGTCACAATCAAAAGAAGTTCCCAAGAATTTTTTGATTGTGTATTTTTTTGGCTCGATGAATAATTACCTAAAATAACTTGTGGCTCATTAAAAAGGGGTGGCACCATGATCTATAAAAATGTGCAAGTATTTGTGCGCCATGATGTAGCGGACTATAAGGTGTGGAAAAAGGGCTATGATGACTTCGCCCTAGAGCAGAAGAAAGGCGGCGTTTATTACCAGCAGGTGTATCAATCAATTGATAATCCAAACAATGTCACTGTGATTCATGATTTTCATAGCCTTGAAAAAGCAAAAGCTTTTTTCAGCTCTGACGAGCTTAAAGCAACAATGAAGAAAATTGGTGCCCTAGGAAAGCCAGAGATTTGGTATGTCCAGCTTGATGAGATACAAAAATAATTGAGGTTGAGTGGGGCTAGGCAAATTTGATTCTCTACCTCCTCTGACCTGCATTTATGAATCTTCAAGCAGAATCTGCAGTTTATAACCCCAATGCTTGGCCTGGTATCTCAGTCCCTAGACCAGAGGGTTGACGTAGGTGAGAGGACTCGAACAGTTCTGCACATTGGTTCTAAGCCGCGCACAACCCACCGCCCTACCAGTGCCGAATTTCATGGCTCCCAGTGGTTTCTAATATTTCCCAAATTGCATCGAAAGCATTGAGTTGGCAAGATAATTTTTGTTTCATACACAATAAAAGAGGTAATCGGTCAGTTAATGGACGCTATATTTTTGTTTTCTTTTTCACTGCAGCATGTCGATAACAAGAAACGAGATGATCATTAACCATTCCGCTCGCTTGCATAAACGCATAACAAATTATTGTGCCAACAAACTTAAACCCAGCCTTAAGTAGCGCCTTACTCATTGCATCTGATTGGGGTGAGCTTGCCGGCACTTCACTTAAATAGCGGCACTTGTTTTGAATAGGCTTATTTTTAACGAATGACCAAAGAAATTGATTAAAGGGCTGCCCACTTTTTTCTAGAGCTAAATAGGCTTTTGCATTGCTAATGGTTGCGGCAATTTTTAGGCGATTGCGAATAATTCCAGGATTTGCCAATAATTCAGCAACCTTCTGATCGCCATAGTTGACTATCTTCTTTGGGTCGAAGTTATTAAACGCTTCACGATAGCTTTCTCGTTTCTTTAATACGGTAGACCAAGAAAGGCCAGCCTGAGCACCTTCTAATATCAGCAATTCAAATAACTGCCTGCTGTCATGAAGTGGAACACCCCATTCGGCATCGTGATACTGCCGATATAGATCAAAACCCTCACACCAGGGGCAGCGAATTAGTGATTTCATGTCTTAATTCTAAGGCGGTAGGGGGTGTAACGCTAAGGTTTACCCTTAAATTGCTTTTCTTTCTTGCCTATGATTATTCAGTATAGTGAAATCAATTTTTCGAACAAAGGTGATGACATGGCCCCCCAAAAAAAATCGTTTAAACAGTTCAAAATTAATCTACTGATTGCTGGGCTTATGGCTGGGTTTGCTGTTCAAAGTGCTGATGCCTGTACGCGAGCTGTTTATATAGGCCCAGACAATGTTGTCGTAACAGGCCGTTCTATGGATTGGAGTGAAAACATGAACTCCAACCTCTGGATTATGCCAAGGGGTATTGAACAAAATGGTGCAGCAGGGCCCAACTCGATTAAATGGAAATCCAAGTATGGCAGTGTGATAGCCACAGCTTATGACATAGCCACTGCAGACGGGATGAATGAAAAAGGACTTGTCATCAATGTTCTTTTTCTAGCCAAGTCCGATTTTGGCAATGTTGGTAATAAGCCAACGCTTTCAGTGGTTCAGTGGGGTCAGTATGCATTAGACAATTTTGCTAGCGTAAATGAGGCGGTGGCCGGATTAAAGTCTGAGCCTTTTAGAATCGTTGCGCCGACCCTTCCTGATGGAACTGTTGCGACAGTTCATCTTTCAATATCTGACCCTACTGGCGATTCAGCGATTTTCGAATATCTCGATGGCAAGCAAGTGATTCACCATGGTAAGCAGTATCGAGTGATGACCAATGATCCAAGTTATAGCGCTCAACTGTCCATCAATGAGTACTGGAAAAATGTCGGTGGCTTGAACTTTTTACCTGGCACGGTAAGTCCAGCAGATCGCTTTGCCAGAGTGTCATTTATGGTCAGCACCTTGCCAACCACAATTGATAAAGCATATGCTTCTGCGTTGCCGGACCAATCGTTACAAACCCAGGCAAGTTTGGGGATGCTTGGCGCTATTAGATCTGTGAGTGTTCCATTGGGTGAGGGAATAAAGGGTGCCCCAGACATTGCTTCTACTATTTGGCGAACTATCTCTGATCAAAAGAATAAGGTCTATTACTTTGACTCAGCAACATCGCCAAATGCATTTTGGATAGACCTTAAACAGGTGGATTTCAGTAAGGATGCCCCAGTTAAAAAATTAACAATAGCTGCTGGCAAGATGTTTTCGGGTAATACGGTGAAATTGTTTGAGCCCGCTAAATTATTTACACCTTTAGTGGCAAAACCTAAGTAGAGCCCGATAGCCCTTGTTATTCTCTTAAATCGGTTTGAGGATTTGACGAGGGTTTATTCCCCCCAAGAAAGCACAGTTTCCCGCATTTCCTAAGCCGCCGAATAGTTTCATTTATAATTCCCACTCTTGGCCTGGTAGCTCAGTCGGTAGAGCAGAGGATTGAAAACGTAGGCGAGAGGATTAACAGTCCTCTACTCATTGGGTCTAAGCTGGTTGTGACCTACCGCCCTACAAGCACCGCATCTATTGGATTGCAGCGGTTTCGAATATTTCCCAAATGGCATCCGCAGTGTTGAGAGTGGCGAG
This sequence comes from Burkholderiales bacterium, assembly GCA_041307885.1. GTDB lineage: Bacteria > Pseudomonadota > Gammaproteobacteria > Burkholderiales > Burkholderiaceae > Polynucleobacter. The sequence goes on from JBFZCO010000090.1 coordinate 10,184, forward strand.
ATATTTCATAAGCCTTGTCGTGACAAAAAGTCTTCTACGCTTTTCAGTGACCACTCTGCGCTACCTGACGTTGATCCATACGAAGCTCCAAAATATTTACCTGCACAAGCTCTTTGCTGCGCAAAGGCATTTTGTGGAGCGAGCACCTCCCCATTAACAAGCGAAATAAATTCCCATTTATCAAGATTTAGTTCATACCTATTTGGACAGCGCGCAGTGATCTCCGCTCTTGGCAAGTATGTCGCTGAAGATGACGTATCGAAACCATGATACCCACCTGGATATATATCCCAGCTGACGTTCATTCCAGCTTGTTTATTTTTGGTGATTGCTGAAACACAAAATTCACTTGGCGTGAAATCATCTTTTGAGCCCATTAAAACCAGTACTGGCGCTTTAGAAAATGAACTAGTCATATAGGGATAATTGCAGGCAGGATAAAAAGCAATATGCGCAGCAAAAGGTTCTTCATTGCCAAGAACAGGCTTATAAAAAGGGGTAAATGCAGAATTCAATGCTGCCATTCCCCCACGAGAGAAGCCGATAGATATGATGCGCTTTGGATCAATATTGGCATTAGTCTTCAGCACTCCAGCCAATATAGAGATATCGACCACCTGAATATACGCGTGTACTTTTGCTTGATTTTCTAATACATTTCCAGAAATTCGAGTTGTGAAACTGTCAGGTATGGCAACTGCGTAGCCACGCTTCAGAAAAAATTCCTTCCATGGATTAATCGCTTCATTTACCCCTCCCGAACCATGAGCAATAATCACGGCTGGAACAGGTGTCTTGCTATTTTTAGGGAAATACAGCTCATAAT
>JBFZCO010000091.1:0-5940 GCA_041307885.1 Burkholderiales bacterium
GCTGATGCACGGGGATATAGCTGGGGTTTGGCAGGTGAGTGGTATCTTGAAAATTGGGTGATTCGTGCTTCCCGCATGTTGGCTCCTAAAGCTCCCAATGGCCGTGATCTTAATTGGCAAATCTTTAATACCTATGGCGATCAAGTTGAAATCGAGCGTCAGCACACTATCGCTGATTTGCCCGGTAAGGTTAGCGTCTTAGGCTACCGCAACAAGATGATGCTGGCGCGTTTTTCAGATGCGACCAATTTTATTAATCAAGACCCAATGACCCGCCAAGGGACGCAAGCCATTAATAATGTGCGCAACAATATGCAATACAAAACGGGTGTGGGTGTACATGGGGAGCAAGCCTTAACAAGGGATTTGGGAATTTACGCCCGGGCATTTACATCTGATGGTCATACGGAAACAATGTCTTTTACCGAAGCGGATAACTCGATCTCTATAGGCATGGGTATGAATGGAACAAGTTGGCAACGACCAAAGGACAGCATCGGTTTATCAGTGATGCAAAATGGCTTATCGAGTAATCGTCGTGCCTATCTGCAGGCTGGCGGAATTTCATACTTTCTTGGCGATTACGCCAGCCCAAGTCAGACAATCAGCTATGCACCTGAGAAAATTGGGGAGATCTATTACAACGCTACGGTGATTAAGAACGTCTTAGCGGGCTTGAATTTTCAGCACATCGTCAATCCTGCTTACAACGCTGCTAGAGGTCCAGTGAACATATTGTCCTTTAGGATTCATGCAGAGTTTTAAGAATTTTTAGTCTGACTGGTTCAATAAATTCATTAGAATCAACGAGATATGTGTTTATCTGAGACGCATTTCTCTCATGCACGCCTATAATCATTAAAACTTTAGCCGTTAACTTATTTTCCGTAAATAGGACTTTTCAGGGAGCGCGAATTGAGCATAAGCGTTTTTCTGAGAATAATTAAAAAACCATGAGTGAAAACACAAAACAGCCCCATATCCTGATTTCCAATGATGATGGATATTTAGCTCCCGGCCTTTTGGCTTTGGTGAATGCGATTCGGCCATTAGGCAAAGTGACTGTGATTGCTCCTGAGCAAAATCATAGTGGCGCCTCCAATTCATTGACACTATCAAGACCCTTATCGATTCATCGAGTTGCCGGTGGGGAGCGAGATGGATTTTTATTTATTAATGGCACTCCCACAGATTGCGTTCACATTGCGATGACCGGCTTCTTAGATGAAAAGCCAGACCTTGTAGTCTCTGGTATTAATCAAGGTGAGAACATGGGTGAAGATACCCTTTACTCTGGAACGGTTGCAGCAGCCATTGAAGGAGTCATGTTTGGCGTACCTGGCATTGCCTTTTCTCAAATTGATAAGGGCTGGAATCGGATTGAAGATGCGGCTAAAGCTGCGCACGATATCGTTGCGCAAATGCTGGTCTCTAAATTAGCGCATACCGAGGGTGCAGCTACCTTATTAAATGTCAACATTCCAAACCGTCCGTATGCTGATCTGTATCGCTGGCGAGTAACCCGCTTGGGAAACCGTCATCACTCGCAACCAGTAGTGCTGCAAAAAAGCCCCCGTGGTGAAGATATTTATTGGATTGGTGCTGCTGGCCACGCCAAAGACAGCTCTGAGGGTACAGACTTTCATGCGATCGATGATGGCTGCATTTCTATCACGCCAATGCAATTGGATTTAACGCATCATGCACGCTTAGCTGCCATGCGTGAAAATGGTTGGACACGCGGTTGAAGTCAGCAGCAGAGCGTAATGCTGGGCACCGCCAAGCTTTAGCAGCTAAAGTCTTGGCTGCTGGAGTTAAGCACGGTAAAACTTTAGAGGCGATTGCAACCGTTCCTCGCCATGCTTTTATGGATGCTGGCATGCATCCGCAAGCTTATGAAGATACCGCTTTACCTATTGGGCATTCTCAAACAATTTCTAAGCCCTCAGTTGTTGCCCGCATGATTGAGTTATTGCATAAGCCTCGGCACAAACTGGGTAAGGTATTGGAAATTGGTACAGGCTGCGGGTATCAAGCAGCTATTCTCAGTCTACTGGCAGAAGAGGTTTATTCAATCGAGCGCATTCGGCCATTACACGATATGGCTAGAGCAAAATTACGGCCTTTTCGGATTAATAATCTGCGCTTAATTTATGGCGATGGTATTTTGGGTCTGCCACAAGCCGCTCCATTTGACGGCATTATTTTGGCAGCAGCTGGCCTGGGCATTCCCGATGCATTATTAGATCAATTGGCCATTGGTGGGCGTTTAGTGGCACCAGTAGCTAAAAATGAAAAAGAGCAACAGCTGATTATGGTTGAGCGTATGAGCTCCCAGCGCTATCAAAGGACCGTTTTAGACGAGGTCTTTTTTGTACCCTTACAATCAGGGGTAGTATGAGATCCCCCATGAATGTGATGACCAAATACTTTTTATTGCTCTTTGCAGCTTTTGCCGTGTTATTGAATGCCGGCTGTTCGACTACGCCCCGCGCCAAACCTGCTACTGTAATTGATCGAAGTGGTGGGAGCAATGAATCTACTCCGCCTGGTTATTACAGAGTAAAGCGGGGCGATACCTTAGCTCGAATTGCTTTAGATAACGGTCAGTCTCCACGTGATTTAGCCCAATGGAATAATTTATCCAATCCCAATCTGATTGAGGTGGGTGATCTCATTCTGGTCAGACCTCCAGTGGGTAGTAAAGCAGCCGCTAAGCCTGCCCCGAAATCGTCTTCCGATATGGCTAGGGCAGAAACTCCAAAGACGGATGCTGCCAAAGCAGATGTACCAAAGGCAGATACAGCTAAAGAAGTAGTGGCAGAACCTGGGATTCGTTTGTCCTGGCCTGCCAAAGGAAATGTTGTTGAAGAGTTTAGCGAAAAGACCAAGGGGATTGATATCGCTGGTAAGTTAGGCGACCCCGTGATGGCAGCTTCTGACGGCAAGGTTGTATATGCTGGCAACAGTTTGCGTGGTTATGGCAATCTTGTCATCATTAAGCATGACAATACCTACCTTACTGCTTATGCCCACAACCGAAACTTATTGGTTAAAGAGGGTGAGTCAGTTAAAAAAGGTCAGAAGATTGCTGAGATGGGTGACACCGATACCAATTCAGTCAAACTCCATTTTGAGTTACGCGTGAATGGCAAGCCAGTAAACCCAACGCCATACTTGCAGTAATTCCTGCTTGTAAGACTGCTCACAATTTCAGTATGGCAACCGTTCTCGTTTTTGATATTGAAACCATTCCCGATGTCGCTGGCCTGCGTCGCCTCGATGATTACCCAGCATCGATGTCTGATGGCGAAGTGGCTCAGAAAGCAATGGCCGAGCGCCTTGAGAAAACTGGTAGTGAATTTTTACCCTTATATTTACAGCGTATTTGCGCTATTTCTTGCGTCATTCGTAGAACCACTAAAGAAGGTATGCCACAAATTAAAGTGGGTACGCTCGGAACTGCCCAAGATGATGAGAAGGTATTAATAGAAACCTTTTTTGAGCTCATAGAAAAGTACACCCCACAACTTGTATCCTGGAATGGCAGTGGCTTTGATTTGCCAGTCTTGCATTACCGTGCATTAGCGAACCATGTGCAGGCACCGCGTTACTGGGAAATGGGTGAGAGCCAAGAGAATGACAGTCGCGAGTTCAAGTGGAACAACTACATTAGTCGTTATCACATGCGTCATTTAGATCTGATGGATCTATTAGCGAAGTTCAATGGTCGAGCTAATGCGCCATTAGATGGCCTAGCTAAGCTTTGTGGTTTTCCAGGCAAGATGGGAATGGATGGCAGTCAAGTGTGGCCTGCCTATCAAGCTGGCCAGATTGAGGATATTCGTCGCTATTGCGAAACGGATGTGGTGAACACCTATTTGATGTATTGCCGCTTCCAGCTTTTACGGGGTGGTTTTTCTTTAGCGGAGTACGAAGAAGAAATTGAGTTTGTGAAGTCTTATTTAGAAGGTTTAGCAAAAGAGCCTAATGGGGCTCAGTGGCAAGAATATCTTTTAGGTTTCTCTCAGGATGCGTAGAGGAGAAAAGCCCATTCACCTAGTGGTGACTGAGCCAGTAACAGTAGAGGCTTTGGATTTAGAAGCACAAGGCATTGCCCGTTTAGCCCCCAATGCAGAAGAGGCCGCGCAAGGTCAGAGTGGCAAAGTCATCTTCATTCAAGGTGCTCTGCCTACGGAACGGGTTACCTACGTTATTACCCGTGATAAGGCGCGCTTTAGCAAGGCCAAGGTTCTCGATATTCTCAAGCCAGCAGTATTTAGGGCGCAGCCTCAGTGTGCGGCCTTTGGTGTTTGTGGTGGCTGCACCATGCAGCATCTCGATATACGCGCGCAAGTAGCCATGAAGCAACGCGTCCTGGAGGATGACCTCAAGCATATTGCTAAAGTGACCCCAGAAGAAATCTTGCGTCCAATGGGCGGACCCGCGTGGGAATACCGCCATCGTGCACGTCTTAGTGCAGTCAATCGCTCGATTAAGAAAGGTACCGTCTTAATTGGTTTTCATGAGGGTAAGAGTGGATATGTTGCCGATATGACAGCATGCGAGATCTTGCCCAAAAAGGTGTCTAATTTGTTGCCTCTGATGCGCAAGTTGGTCATGGGTTTATCGATCGTTGATCGAATGCCTCAAATTGAAATTGCGGTAGGAGAGCCTGAGGATCCAAGTTCAAACGATCCTCAAAAAACGCAAGCTGTCATTGCCTTAGTATTTCGTACGCTGTTACCGTTGACTGGCGCAGACGAGCAGTTACTAAAAGACTTTGCTGATGCTCATCAGGTATGGATTTGGTTGCAGCCCAAAGGCATAGAGACTGTCGCGCCGTTTTATCCTTTAACTGGCAAGCTCTGTTATCGCTTACCTGAGTTTGAGATTGAAATGCCATTTAAGCCGGTCGACTTCACACAAGTCAATCACATGATGAACCGTGCCTTAGTGGGCAAGGCGATTCGCTTTCTAGAAGTTGAATCTACTGATCGCGTACTCGATTTGTTTTGCGGTATTGGGAATTTCACCTTACCGCTAGCGAGAAGAGCCCAAAGTGTTTTAGGCATTGAGGGCTTAGAGAGTCTGACGATCAGAGCTAAAGAGAATGCTATTCACAATGGCTTGGCGGATAAAGCCAGTTTTATGCAGAGCAATTTATTTGAGGTTTCTCCAGAGACAATCATCTCTTGGGGTGGGGCTCAACGCTGGTTGATGGATCCGCCACGAGAAGGTGCCATGGAGATTTGCTTGGCCTTAGCCCAATTACATGCTCAAAAAAGTGATTTGTTACCCAAACGCATCGTCTATGTTTCTTGTAATCCTAAAACGCTGGCTAGGGATGCCGATATTTTGTGTCATCAAGCGTCGTATGTGCTTAGGAGTGCAGGGATTGTGAATATGTTTCCGCATACCTCACATGTCGAATCGATCGCAGTATTTGAACTCACTGCATGAGTAACTCAGTCACAGATCGGTAGGGCGCATAAACCAAAGGCGCCACGAAGGCGCCTTTGGGGTAAATCAAAACTGCAGAACTAAAAAGAGTACCGCGCTACTTAGTCTCTGTCACCACCTGCAATGCCAAGGAGGGCAAGCAAGTTTGTGAAGATGTTATAGACATCAAGATAAATCGCTAAGGTAGCCATCACGTAGTTTGTCTCGCCGCCGTTGATGATGCGCTGCACATCAACCAAGATAAAGGCTGAGAAAATCGCAATTGCTAATACCATCACAGTAAGCATGAGGGCAGGCAACTGCAACCAGATGTTAGCAAGCGAAGCTACGATCAAGAGCAATACGCCAACCATCAGCCATTTGCCCATGCCCGAAAAATCACTCTTGCTTACGCTGGCAATCGTCGCCATCACAGCAAAAATAGATGCAGTACCACCAAAGGCCAGCATGATCAAAGTAGCACCGTTGCTATAGCTA
>JBFZCO010000092.1:0-3478 GCA_041307885.1 Burkholderiales bacterium
ATCGCCAGCGTGGAACATGTCAATCTGTGACTAGCCGGCTAAATTAAATGATATGACTAAGTATGTAGAACTTGCTGTAGAGGATTTGCGGACGCGGGTTCGATTCCCGCCGACTCCACCATTTTGCCAAGTAGATTAAGGGCCTTCTGGCCCTTAATCTACTTCTTCGCCACAAGAGCTTCGCTTCAAATCGCTCTCTTCTGAGAGGCTGGTTTTCTATCTTGTCTTTAGGCGGTGGAGTTCCACTTCGACTATGGCGCTCTTCATCCACGGCGGCAGCCTCAAAACCTCTAATAAGGTGTAGATCCTGTTTATTGACTTCCGCTAGCTTCGATGCAGGAATTGCCGTGCCGTCCTTTATGAGCCGCTCTAACTGGAATTGCTTAGAGGTTTGGTTTCACCTTACCAGCGAACTGCACATCACCTATACCTTTTTTACTCATCAAGCTAATGCAACAAAGTGGGGGGGTACCGCTTGGAGATTTTACATGCCACAAATAGAAAACCCCACCCCTCAATTAGGCCCCTTGTTATAGGCTAGGGTATGCATCGTATTTTGCTCAAACACCCTTGAAATCTTCAACAATCTAGTGAAATCCCATCTATTGATCGTCTTTTAACCATGCTACGATCCCATCGTGGATATTCCACATTTCATTAAATCAATAATTAGGGCTTGTCTATGAAATTCCGTCAAGGTTTTACTCTTGTCATTGGGAGTGCAATCATTAGCGCAGTAACAGTTACTTCTAATGCCCAGGCTCAATCAGCGTTTGCTGGATTTTATGGGCAGCTCTCGACTGGTTATGAAAGCAATCAGCTGGGAAGTCAAACTGATACTGCAACCGTAAGTCCTTATGCTAAATCTGATACTAACAATACGGGCCCTAGTCAAACCTTTGGTGGTGCGCCATTAATCTTTGGGATTGGCTATAACTGGCAAGCAAGTGATAAGTGGTTAATTGGTCTTGGCGCAGATTATTCGGCCTTAACGCAAACCAGTTCTTCAATTCCAAAAACTGTTAATAATGCTCCAGGTAGCACTTCTGTTGCCTCAGGTACAAACGTGACCTTTAATGGCGGAAGCATGCAGTTATCAAATCGTTTTAATTTATTTATTACCCCAGGATATGCGATTGATAAAGACAAATTGGTTTATGTCAAAGCAGGCTATAGCCAAGTAACTGCTCAATATAATCGATCTACTTCTATAACTAGAGCGACTAATGGGGTATCTACTACATCTGCTGTCGAAGGTGGAAATACCTCCTCCAATCAAGGTGGTTACTTACTGGGAATTGGCTATAAACAAATCATCACCGGTGGCTTGTATGGTTTTGTGGAAGGAAATTACATGGGATATAACGCACCCTCCTATACGTTTACCACCAGTACTAATGCAGTAGATACTTCTGGTGGCGTTACGACTACGAGCAAGAAAACTGTGGTTGCTAGCTTTGCTAGTCTCAACTCATTCCAAGCTTTAATTGGCTTAGGTTATGCGTTTTAAAGCGACATAGTAAGTTAATACATGCCAGCCACTCTTCGGAGTGGTTTTTTATAGGCTCTCAAGAGATATTACGTGATTGAGAAGTAAGGGGGTAGGCTTTAATAAACGGGGTTTTGCTTGACCCACCGCACCCCGACTGCCCCGTTTGCTGCTTGGTTCCATGCATACCCTATACAGTTGATTCTGCGCAGATGATTATCAAATTTATAGGCGTATAGTGCGAATTTATGCATAAGGGTTCAACGTGAAATCACAAAAAATTGTATTAATCGCTCTTTTCTCAGCGATTTCTGTATCTGTGACTGCAAAAGTTGGCTATACGCAATTTGGAAATCAGACTCAATAGTCAAACGCCACCTCAGAAGGTGGCGTTTTTCTTTATCTCAATTCGAGTGAATTTAATCAACGTTTAGGCGTCTTGCCTACTATCTTTACAGCTCTCAAGAAATCAAAGTCGACACCCTTATCCGCTTGTGTGACTGTATCTAAAAATAGTTTTAGATAACCACGTTCTGCAGTGGGCTCAGTCACTGGATTTTCTTTTTCACGCTTGGCTAATTCGTCATCCGATATTAACAAGCTGATCTCGCGATTTTTTACGCTAAGCCGAATGCGATCACCATTTTTTACATGTGCTAACGGACCACCTACTGCAGCCTCTGGAGTCACGTGCAACACAATCGTTCCAAATGCAGTCCCACTCATACGGCCATCAGAAATTCGTACGATATCTTTCACACCCGCACGTGCAAGTTTCATCGGAATCGGAATGTAACCTGCCTCTGGCATACCAGGCGCTCCCTTAGGGCCAATATTCTTTAGGACCAAAATGTCATCAGCAGTCACATCTAAATCGGAACTATCAATGCGATTAGCTAGGTCTTCAGAATTTTCAAAAACAACAGCACGTCCTTCATGCTCCATCAGTTTTTCATGTGCGGCAGACTGTTTAATAATTGCACCACCCGGAGCTAAGTTGCCCCGCAATACAGCAATACTTCCGCGCGGATAAATTGGGTTGTTAAATTGACGCACAACATCTTGCTTAAAGCTTGGTGGTGCCGCATCAATTTCCTCGCCCAAGGTACGGCCAGTAACTGTTAATGTATTTAGCTTTAACAAAGGCTTTAGCTCTCGTAGCAAAGTAGTCATACCACCAGCATCATGGAAATTTTCCATGTAATGATCTCCTGATGGCTTAAGATCCAAAAGCACCGGAGTCTCATTACCCATTTGATCTAATGCATCCAAATCAATTTCGAGACCCAAGCGACCAGCAATAGCTGCCAAATGAACAATGCCATTAGTTGATCCACCAATTGCCAATAAGACGCGCATGGCATTTTCAAAGGCATCTGCAGTCAAAATTTTGTCAATTGTTAATCCATCTTTAGCCATTTGTACTGCACGCGTACCAGTCTCTTCTGCGATCCGAATACGATCTGCAGTCACAGCAGGTGGGCTTGCACCGCCAGGGACAGTCATTCCTAATGCCTCTGAGATGCATGCCATTGTGCTAGCCGTACCCATAACAGAACAAGTTCCTACACTAGCCACTAATTGATCATTCACTTCGTCTTTTTCTACTTCATCAATTTCGCCGGCACGGAACTTACCCCAATAGCGACGGCAATCTGTACATGCACCAACTCGCTCGCTACGATGAGATCCAGTCAACATAGAGCCAGTAATTAACTGAATCGCTGGCAAACCTGCAGAGGCTGCACCCATCATTTGGGCAGGCACAGTCTTGTCGCAACCGCCAATCATCACAACTGCATCCATCGGCTGAGCACGTAGCATTTCTTCGGTATCCATCGACATCAGATTGCGCAGGTACATACTCGTGGGCGCAGCAAAACTCTCATGAATGGAAATCGTTGGAAAGTCCATGGGCAAGCCACCAGCCAACATGACCCCACGCTTTACAGCCTCGATCAATTGCGGCATGTTGCCATGACAAGGGTT
>JBFZCO010000093.1:0-2706 GCA_041307885.1 Burkholderiales bacterium
CACCACGGACCGGCAAGAACACGGCTGAGGTCTAAAACTCGAATATGACTTAAGGCTCCCATACCCTAATTTTGGCATGAAAGAAGGGGTAATTTGAGGAAAATTCAGGTTTTGTTTGAGACATGACTACAATTTGCGCGCATGGCTACTCGTAAAACTTCTGAATACAGCGAATCATCAATCCAGGTCCTCAAGGGACTGGAGCCCGTCAGGCAGCGTCCGGGAATGTATACCCGCACAGATAACCCATTGCATATCATTCAGGAGGTGTTGGATAACGCTTCTGATGAGGCATTAGGTGGGTTTGGCAAGCAAATCATTGTGACTTTGCATACTGATGGCAGTGTGAGTGTTGAAGACGATGGTAGGGGCATTCCAGTTGGTATGCATCCAACCGAGAAGTTACCAGTCGTAGAAATCGTTTTTACCCAGTTGCATGCGGGCGGTAAATTTGAAAAAGGCACTGGTGGTGCTTATGCTTTCTCAGGCGGCTTACATGGTGTGGGTGTTTCTGTCACCAATGCTTTATCAAAGCGTTTAGAAGTCACTGTGTGGCGAGAAGGCCAAGTATCTACCCTCACTTTTGCTGCTGGCAAGGTAATAGAAAAACTGAAGTCTGTTTCTGCAGGTAAGGCTGATAAGTCTCACGGCACTCGGGTTCGTGCATGGCCTGACGGAAAATATTTTGATAGCTCTGCCATTCCAATGCCTGAGTTGATTCGTTTGCTGCGATCAAAAGCGGTTTTATTGCCAGGCGTTAAGGTAACCCTCATTCAAGAGAAATCAGGTGAGAGTCAGACTTGGCAATACGCTCAAGGTTTACGTGGCTACCTCAATGAAGCTATTGCTCAAGCTGGTCATGGTCCTGAAGTCATTCCACCATTTGAAGGTGAGCAATATGCCACAGGTAGTGGCGATGAAGATTCATTTGCTGAGGGTGAGGGTGCAGCATGGGTCGTTGTATGGACTGAAGATGGACCGCCTGTTCGTGAGAGTTACGTGAACCTCATTCCGACACCTGCAGGAGGAACTCATGAGAGTGGACTGCGCGAAGGTCTTTTTAATGCAGTTAAAGGTTTTATTGAGATGCATGCGCTGCAACCCAAAGGCGTGAAGTTAATGCCTGAAGACGTTTTTGCACGTGCTTCATTTATTTTGTCTGCAAAGGTATTGGATCCTCAATTTCAGGGGCAAATTAAAGAACGCTTAAATTCAAGAGATGCAGTGCGCTTGGTTTCTGGTTACGCTAAATCTGCCCTTGAGCTTTGGCTCAATGAACATGTTGACTACGGCCGTAAGTTGGCTGACTTAGTTATTAAACAGGCCCAAGCTCGAACGCGTGCTGGTCAAAAGGTTGAGAAGAAAAAATCTTCCGGTGTTGCGGTCTTGCCAGGCAAGTTAACCGACTGTGAAAGTCAAGATATCAGTCTCAATGAAATCTTCTTAGTTGAGGGCGACTCTGCAGGTGGATCAGCGAAGATGGGGCGCAATAAAGAGTATCAAGCCATTTTGCCGCTCAGAGGTAAGGTGCTCAATACTTGGGAGGCTGAGCGTGATCGCTTGTTTGCCAATAATGAGGTTCATGACATCGCTGTTGCAATTGGCGTTGATCCTCATGGTGCGAATGACAGCCCTGATTTAACTAATTTACGTTATGGCAAGATCTGCATCTTGTCTGATGCGGACGTGGATGGTGCCCATATTCAAGTATTACTGCTAACTTTGTTTTACAAGCACTTCCCCAAGCTAATTGATTTAGGGCATGTACATATTTCAAGGCCTCCGTTGTTTAGGGTTGATGCGCCGGCGCGCGGTAAGAAGCCAGCACAGAAAATTTATGCTTTGGATGCTAATGAACTACAAGCCATTGAAGACAAATTACGTAAAGATGGCGTTAAAGAATCGGCTTGGCAAATTTCTCGGTTCAAAGGATTGGGTGAGATGAGTGCTGAGCAGCTTTGGGATACCACTTTAAATCCAGATACCCGTCGCTTATTACCAGTCACTTTAGGTAGCTGGACTGAAGATGAAACAATTAAAACGATGGATATGTTGATGGGTAAATCTGAATCTGGAGCTCGCCGTGATTGGTTGGAAGAGCGCGGCAATGAAGTGGAGGCAGACATCTAATGGCAACTAAAAAAACTCCCGGGAAAGTGAATGCTACTGAGCAAGCGGATTTATTTTCCAATGATGCTGATGCTATTGAAGTCAATATTGTTGAGATAGATGTGCCTTCAACACCGTCTTCTGGTGGCCCAATGGATCCTCATGATCCGAAATTAGTTGAACTTAATGAGGATGATAAAGATAGCTTAACGCTTGCAGTGTATGCAGAGCGCGCCTATCTCGATTACGCCATTAGTGTCGTAAAGGGGCGTGCCTTACCAGATGTATCAGATGGTCAAAAACCAGTTCAACGCCGCATTCTCTTCTCTATGAGTGAGATGGGTTTACGTGCCGATGCTAAGCCAGTCAAAAGTGCTCGTGTTGTCGGCGATGTCTTAGGCAAGTTTCACCCCCATGGCGATCAGTCAGCTTATGATGCCTTGGTCCGCCTAGCGCAAAGCTTTTCATTACGTTACCCCTTAATTGATGGCCAAGGTAACTTTGGCTCACGTGATGGTGATGGTGCAGCAGCAATGCGCTACACCGAGGCGCGTTTGACTAAGATCGCTAGCTTGTTATTAAGCGAAATTGATGAAG
>JBFZCO010000094.1:0-3159 GCA_041307885.1 Burkholderiales bacterium
AAAGAAAGGAAAGCATCGTGGCACGTTACTTAGGGCCTAAGGCCAAATTAGCACGTCGGGAAGGTACCGACTTATTTTTAAAGAGCGCACGTCGCGCCCTGTCAGACAAGTGCAAGTTAGATACTAAGCCTGGTCAACATGGCCGTACATCTGGCTCAAGAACATCGGATTACGGTAATCAATTGCGCGAAAAGCAAAAGGTTAAACGTATCTATGGCGTATTAGAGCGTCAATTCCGTCGTTACTTCGCTGAAGCTGAACGTCGTAAAGGCAACACAGGTGAAACATTGCTTCAATTGCTAGAGTCTCGTTTAGATAACGTCGTGTATCGCATGGGCTTCGGTTCAACTCGTGCAGAAGCACGTCAGCTGGTTTCTCATTGCGCAGTAATGCTCAATGGCAACCCAGTAAATATCCCATCAATTCAGGTTAAGCCTGGTGATGTAGTTGCAATTCGTGAGAAAGCGAAGAAGCAAGCACGTATTACAGAATCACTCAATTTGGTTCAGCAGATGTCTGCTGTTGGCTGGGTATCAGTCGATGCAGCAAAGCTGGAGGGAACATTTAAGCAAGTGCCTGACCGTGAAGATATTAGCGGTGAAATTAATGAAAGTTTAATCGTCGAATTGTATTCACGCTAATTAGGCATCCTCAAGGAAAAAATATGCAAACAAATTTGCTCAAGCCAAAAATTATTTCTGTTGAAGCGCTTACTGCCAACCAAGCAAAGGTTGTTATGGAGCCGTTCGAGCGTGGTTATGGCCACACACTCGGAAATGCATTACGTCGTGTTTTATTGTCCTCAATGGTTGGTTATGCACCAACTGAAGTGGCAATTGCAGGTGTTGTTCATGAATACTCCACGCTAGATGGAGTTCAAGAGGACGTAGTAAATCTCTTGCTGAACCTCAAAGGCATTGTGTTCAAGCTGCAGTCACGTGATGAAGTGACGATCAATTTGCGCAAAGAAGGTCCAGGCGTTGTTACCGCAAAAGATATCGATTTGCCACATGATGTAGAAATCATCAATCCTGATCACGTTATCGCTCACTTGTCAGCTGGTGGCAAGCTCGATATGCAGATCAAGGTTGAAAAAGGCCGTGGTTATGTACCAGGCAATATGCGTCAATACCACGACGAAGCTACCAAAATCATTGGTCGCATCGTATTGGATGCCTCATTTAGCCCAGTAAGTCGTGTTAGTTATGCTGTTGAATCTGCTCGTGTTGAACAACGTACCGATCTTGATCGTTTAGTAATGACTATTGAGACAAACGGTGTGTTGTCTCCTGAAGAGGCGATTCGTCAAGCAGCAACGATCTTGGTTGATCAGTTGGTAGTATTTGCAGCTCTTGAGAGCAGCGAAGTTTCTGGAGATCTTGCACCAAGCCGCTCTTCAATGGTTGATCCAATGTTGATGCGCCCAGTTGATGATCTCGAACTCACAGTTCGCTCTGCAAACTGCTTGAAGGCTGAGAACATTTACTACATTGGTGATTTGATTCAACGTACAGAGAATGAATTGTTGAAGACGCCTAATTTAGGTCGTAAATCTTTGAATGAAATCAAAGATGTATTAGCGGCTCGTGGCTTAAGTCTTGGCATGAAACTCGAAAGCTGGCCTCCAGCTAACCTCGAGAAATAATTAGAAAGGAAGCATCATGCGTCACGGAAACGGCTTACGCAAACTAAATAGAACATCATCACATCGCTTGGCGATGCTGCGCAATATGTCTAATTCACTTTTGGAGCACGAAGTAATTAAAACTACTTTGCCAAAGGCAAAAGAATTGCGCATGGTTGTTGAGCCTTTAATTACCTTAGGTAAAAAAGATAACTTGGCAAACCGTCGCTTGGCATTTAATCGCACACGTGATCGTGACATAGTAACTAAGCTTTTTACAGAGCTTGGCCCACGTTATGCAACGCGTCCAGGTGGCTATCTTCGTATTTTGAAGTTTGGCTTCCGTCATGGAGACAATGCACCAATGGCTTTAGTTGAGTTAGTAGATCGTCCAGAAGTGGAAGAAACGACTGCAGTAGCTGAAGAGGCTTAAGGTCTATAGTTTGATAAAAAGCCAGGCTTCGGTCTGGCTTTTTGCATTTATAGAGTTATAAATACACATCATGCGTAATGAGAATCCGAAATTACTAGTAGTAATAAGTAGCCTCCCCACATTGGAGGACGCTCAAGTGCTGGCACGTAAATTAATTGAGCACCGCTTGGCAGCTTGCGTGCAAATCGGGGAGGGTATTTATTCGATTTACCGCTGGGAAGGTAAGATCTGTGAAGAGACGGAAGTATTGCTCTATGCCAAAACAGTCTCAGAAAATTGGATTGAAATTAGCAACTTTATCAAAAGTCACCATCCCTATGATCTGCCTGAAGTGATTGCGTACTCTCTTGAGCGGTACGAGGAGCAATTTGGCAAATGGATACAAGCCGAGGTAAAGTCATCAATATGAATTTACTGAAAAATTGCTTTTCAATTCTTTTGTTTGCACTTATGTTTGTGGGGCAGGCTTTTGCCGCACCCGAATTTTTACCGCCAGAAAAAGCATTTAAAGTAGAAGCTAGCTGGCAAGAAAAAACGAATGACATTGAGCTTGAAATCATCCCTGCAAAGGGATACTACATCTATCAAGAATCCTTACGTTTTCAGTTGGGCACAGAGCCTGGAAAACTGATTTCTGTAGGAGCTCCTTTACCGCTTGGTATTGAAAAGTTTGATGAAACGTTCCAAAAGAAAATGCAGGTTTATAGGCAGGCATTTTTGGTAACGCTCAATAAAAAAGGCGAGCCAGGCAAACCCCTTTATCTAGAATTAGAGTTGCAAGGATGTGCAGAGGCTGGGATTTGTTATCCGCCAATGACCTTGAAATTACTATTGTCTGCGCCGGGCGTAAGGGCGAGCCCCATTCCTGAGGTACTAGAGTCCGCTCTAGCAGCACCAGCTAAAGCTCAGTCTGGAATAGGGTTGATGGAGCTATGGCGTGAGCGTGATGATATCAACGCAATTAATCGGTTTTTGGAAAACACACCAACGATTTATCTATTTTTAGCATTCTTTATATTGGGTTTAGCACTTGCATTTACCCCTTGTGTCTTGCCAATGCTACCGATTTTGTCCAGCGTGGTTTTTGGAGCCCAGGGAAGTA
>JBFZCO010000095.1:0-22154 GCA_041307885.1 Burkholderiales bacterium
AGAAAATGGGTTTGTCTTATCGTAATGTTTGGCAAAAACTCAATGATGTTGAGCTTGCACTGGGCTTTAAGCTAATAGATCGAGTCAGAGGTCACGGCTCTCAGTTATCCGAATATGCGCAATATCTCATTCAATTTGCTGAAGATTTTGACCAAAAGACAGTCCGGCTTGGACAAACTAGTCTTGCCCATCTAGAGGAGGGTTTTACTCAGTTTAGGGTGAAGGCTAAAAAGCAATGGCGCCTAGCTAGTAGTAGCGATCCTGTAATTCAAAAATCGGTTATTGACACTGGCGGATTTGAATTAATTACTGTCGGTTCGGGAGAGGCTTTGGAGCGACTCCTAAACTTAGAGGTTGATATTGCAGGCTTTCATTTATCTGATCCGCTAAGCTCGCAGATTATCGCCAAGCGTTTAAAGTCCGAGGGAATGCAAATTTTTCCAGTCATGAAGCGGACTCAAGGTTTTCTAATTCCTAAAGGCAACCCATTAAATATCACTTCCGTTAAAGATCTCACGCGACCACGAATTCGGTTTATCAATCGCCAAAAAGGGTCAGGTACGCGATTGCTTTTAGATACTCTTTTAAAAAAGAATGGCATCCATTCGGAATCCATCAAGGGATATGAAAATGAAGAGTTCACACACTCAGCCATTGCCATGGCAATTCTGGCTAAGAAGGCAGACTTGGGTATGGGAGTCAAAAGTGTGGCGATCGAAAATGGCTTGGATTTTATTTACCTCAAAGATGAGATCTTCTTTTTGGCTATGGGCGAGGAGTTAGCTACTAATAAGGAAGTGGCCAAACTGATTCGGAAGATTCGTAGTCTATCTAGTGAAGTCCCTGGATATAAATCGATAAGCCTAAAGCGGCAAATTGCGGGCTGGATCTAGATCCCGTTCTTGCCTGCACCTCCGAGAGAAAAATAGGATAAATTAGCAGAATCTTACTTTTGCTCAATGAGGTACCCATGAAACGTGTTATTTATTCGCTGACCTTGTCTTTTGCCGTGTCTATCTCTTCGACTGCTTTTGCTGAGCTCGGTGAGAATACCTATAAGCAAGTTTGCGCTTCTTGCCATGGCTCCGGTGTTCTTAATGCTCCTAAACTAGGAGATAAGGCCAAGTGGGCGCCTTTGATTACTGAGGGGCAGGTCACATTGACAGCTCATGGCTACGTAGGTGTTAGAGGGATGCCAGCAAAGGGCGGCAATCCCAATCTGAGTATTGAGCAGTTTTCTGATGCAGTGGTTTATATGGCCAATAAATCAGGTGGCAATTGGAAGTCTCCTGATGCAAAAACCCTAGCAGCTATCAATAAAGAGATTGAAGCTCGCAAGGCAAAGCTAAATAAGAAATCATAAATTTCAATATGAGTTTTGAGCCACATCATGTGGAAATCTTGGGCTATTGCGCCGCATTTTTAACAACGATTGCTTTTTTACCCCAAGTCATTCGTTCATGGATAACACGAGACTTATCGGGAATTTCCTTGGGTATGTATAGCCTGTTTACGACTGGGGTTGGGCTATGGCTAATTTATGGCCTCATTATTGAAAAGTGGCCTTTGATCTTGGCCAATGCCCTTACTTTCTTGCTTTCTTTGAGCATTTTATTGCTCAAGTTAAGTGGTAAGCCTCTCCCAGGCAATGACCAGCAAGAGTGATGTCATAATCCAACTCAATCTGTCCTTACCCATTGAACCTAATCTGAAGGATTTTTCATGAGCACCCCATTTGTTATCGATCCTCCATTCATTCCTTCATTATCGGTTGTGGGTGAATCTCGCCGTTTTGCTGTGAATCGCATTTACTGTGTGGGCCGAAACTATGCTGATCACGCGCGTGAGATGGGCCATGATCCAGATCGCGAACCACCATTCTTTTTTATGAAGCCGGCCAATTCCATCGTGACCGATGGTAAGGATATGCGCTATCCCAATCTTTCGAATGATGTTCACCACGAAGTGGAGATGGTGGTTGCCATTGGTAAAGGGGGTTCAAACATCCCTGCTGATAAGGCCTTAGAGCATGTTTACGGTTATGGTGTTGGCCTTGATATGACTCGCCGAGATTTGCAGGGTGAGGCTAAAAAAATGGGCCGCCCGTGGGATACAGGTAAAGCTTTTGATCAATCCGCTCCTTGCGCGGCAATTACTCCCGCTAGCCAGTGCGGCCATCTCGATCACGGCAAGATCACCTTGATGGTCAATGGCGAGTTGCGTCAAGAAGGCGACTTAAATCAATTGATCTGGAATATTCCCGATACGATCGCCTATCTTTCGACTTTGTTTACTCTAGAGCCAGGTGATTTGATTATGTCTGGAACACCTGCTGGTGTTGGCCCTGTCAAAAAGGGTGATGTCCTTGAAGGGGTGGTTGAAGGTTTGACACCACTGAAGGTCAAGATTATTTAAGTAGACTGCTTATTTACTTACCGCTCCACTTTGGCGGGCGTCCCTCAAGAAAGGCGTTGACCCCTTCTTTGAAGTCGGCGCTGTTATAAGTTTCTCTCATGAGTTCAGTGCAATCAGGTAAGTTACTCTCTAAAAGGCGAGCTAAAGTCAGTTTGCTTGTCTTTTGGGTAATCGGGGCAAGTGCAACTAATTTCTTAGCCAGGGAATAGCTAAGCCCTTCAATTTCTCCTGCTTCTGCGGTTTGATAAAGATAGCCCGAGTTGAATAATTCAGGCGCGTGAATGAGCTCGGCTCCAAGTAACATGCGCTTAAACATAGGCACACCAAGATGAGCAGTAAGCCAAGATACATTATTGGGGGACAGGCCATTTCCTAAAGTTCTGGCAATGGGAATGCCAAACTTTGCATCGATAGTGGCGATCCGAAAATCACATGCCGTTGCAATGAGCAATCCGCTACCTACTGCTAAACCTTCAATGACGGCAATCGTTGGGATAGGGAGGTGTTGTAGCGAACGAAAAATTTCATCGACAGCTACTTCGTAAGCTTCATCTTCTTGAAGATCAATAAACTGTTGAATATCACTACCTGAGACAAATGCCTTATCACCAGCACCTCGAAAGATGGCTACTCGAGTCGTTGAATTGCTAGCGAGCTCATCACAAATGCGCTTAAGCTCCTCATACATCGGCCAAGTAAGCGCATTGCGTGCTGCCTGATTATTAAAAGTAATGTGGGCAATCTGATCTTCAAGCTTTAAATCAATACAGGGTGGGGTGTGATTCATTACCTTATTCTATACAAATGCCCCTAGTAAAGGCTTGTTTTTCAATCCGTAATCTAGCTGAGATAGAATTCTTGTATGTATATGTTTTTACCTTTCCTGACAGCTTTGATCGGCCTTGTCCTTGTGTGGTTTGAGAAGCGGATGGCTGGTTTGGTTCTGCTCGCCATTACAGTCGGGATTCTCATCTTCTGGTTCCGCATTCATGCGACTGATCATCTCAACATTAGCCTGTGAGTAAGTATTCGTATCCTTCTTTAGCGGCTTTAGGTAATCAGCTAGCCTTGCTCGGCATTGTGGGCATGTTGTCCTATGCCTTTATCGACCAGATCTATTTTGGTGAATTGCCTTGTCCTCTGTGCTTAATGCAGCGGATGGGTTTTGTCATCATTGGATTTGCGCTGGTATTCAATATTCGATGTGGTGCGCATTCTTCTCACTATGGCTGGGGAATTATTGGTGGCTTAGTTGGCATGATGGTTTCCTTGCGCCAAGTGCTCTTGCATATTTTGCCTGGCGATAAAGGATTTGGAACTACCTTTTTAGAATTGCACTTTTATACCTGGGCTTATGTTGGTTATGTTGGGTTATTAGCTGGCTTGGCTATTTTATTAATGCTACCCAATCGGGATGTGCGCTCACGGTCGCTCTTTGCAAACATTTTGGTTATTACTTTTATTTTGTTAGTTCTAGGCAATCTGATTTCGACACTGCTAGAGTGCGGTATCGGTCCCTGTGCTGATGACCCTGTTCAATATGACGGCTGGCATTGGTTACGCGCACGCATTGGCTTCTAAGGCATTATTGAGATTGATGCTCCACTTTTTAAATACTGTTAGATACTTCTCTATTGCATTTGCATCCTTAGTGCTGATGACTTCTGTTCAGGCGCAAACCAAGTCTTCAGAAAAGTCTAACTCTGCATGGCCTAAGCAAGCCATTCGGATTGTCGTTACCTTTACTCCTGGGGGTGCCCCCGATATTTTAGCGCGTGTACTCGCAGAAAATTGGCAGCAAACTTTAGGTGTCACAGTCATTGTTGATAACCGACCTGGTTATGGCGGTAATATCGGCGCAGATCTCGTTGCTAAAAGTGAGCCAGATGGCTATACCTTACTCATTGGTACGGTTGGTATTCACACGATCAATGGTGCCTTATATGACAAGATGTCCTTTCATCCTATTTTGGATTTCACGCCAATTAGTTTTCTTGCGAGCACCCCCAATGTATTGGTAGTAAATAAGCGTTTGGGTGTGAGTAATTTGCAGGAGTTAATTGAGTTAGCCAAAGCAAAACCGAATGAGCTAACTTTTGGGTCATCTGGAGTTGGGACCTCTTTGCATATGTCTGGCGAGTTATTAAAAGAAATGACCGGTGTACAAATTCGCCATATTCCTTATAAGGGAAGAGCGCAATCTCTGCCTGATCTGATCAGTGGCCGTATTTCGATGCTGTTTGATAATCTTTCTTCATCCTTGCCGCTCATTAAGGCAGGTGAAATTCAAGCATTAGGTGTCACCACACTTAAAAGATCACCAGTCGCCCCTGAAATTCCCACCATGGCTGAGCAGGGGCTACCTGGATTTGAGGCTACCTCTTGGTTTTCGCTAATGGCCCCAGCAAACTTACCCACCGCTATCCAAATGCGCTTAAATACCTTAACGCGCGAAACCCTAAACAGCCCTGAGGTAAGGAAAAAACTTATGGCAAGTGGCCTAGAGCCAGCCCCTGGAAGTCCGCAAGCGCTCACGAGATTGATGCAATCTGAGACTAATAAATGGGGTAGGGTGGTTTATAGATCTGGCGCAAAATTAGAGCAGTAAACTAGAAGCGTAGCTGTAATAATTTATTAATTCTTGTCAGCCTACTTTCTGATAAGGCGTTAATAGAAATAGGAGGCACTATGTTCACTGGCTCAAAACACCTAAATTCTTCATTTCAGATGATGGCATTGTTGTTCATGTCAGTCTTGAGTTTGCTTTGTCTAAGCCCCACAGTTGCTCAGGCCGGTAATGTTGGCTGGGCTGTATCTGTTGGTGGTGTCTATGGTGGTGGCTATGGAGGCGGTTGGCGTCCTGCTGCTTATGGCCCAGGATGGGGTTGGCGCTCTCCTTGGAATGGTTATGGATACGGCTATCCTTATGCTGCAGGCTTCTATTCTCCTCCCGTGGTTTACTCGGCGCCCCCAGTAGTGACCTACTATGCTCCATCACAGCCAATGGTGCTAGCGGCGCAACCACAACCCCCAGTTTGGTATTTTTGTGAGGCCAGCGGCCAATATTTCCCCTACGTACAAAATTGTTCATCCGGTTGGCAAACTCAGCCTGCAATGCCACCATCTAGTAAAAGTCAGTCTAGCCAAGGCCTAACGCAATAAATAAATGAATGAATGAATCAACTAAGGAACTGAATATGAAACGTACCCTATTGAGCTTAACGTTATTAGCAACTTTAGCTGCTTGCGTATCTGCACCTACTGGCCCAACTATTGCCGTGATGCCACGAGAAGGCAAGCCTTTTGAGGTCTTTCAAAAAGAAGATCAAGAGTGCCGTCTGTTTGCTGCTAATGCTGTTAAAGATACCAGTAATGCTGCTCTAAAAGAAGGCGCTACAAGCGCTGCCATTGGCGCAGCATTGGGCGCTGCAGCTGGAGCCGTGATTCAGGGGGGAAGCAGTCAAAATATTGGTACGGGTGCTGGTGTCGGTTTGTTAGGTGGTGCTGCTATGGGCGCTATGAACTCTGCTGGCAAGCAAAGTCAGGCGCAAACTCAGTACAACATTGCTTATCAGCAGTGTATGTATTCCAAAGGCAATCAAGTGCCCAGTTATCCCACTCAAGGCGGTAATCCAAACTTTGCTCCACCAAGTAGCGGATTTAAACCGATTCAGTAATGCTCATGAGTGATTAGACTTGCACTGCTGGATGGGTCTTCTCAAAACGTGCTGCTGTTTTTCTAAAAAGATACAGCAGTAAGCAGGCAGCTAAGCCTAGGCTTAAGCTATTGCCTGCCCAAAAGCCATTAGCCCCTTGCAAGAATTCTGGAGTATTGCCCAGTACATTAAAGCCCATGAGGTAACCGCCTCCTAAGCCTACGCCCCACAGTGAGCCCGCATAGATCACCATGGGCCAAAAAGCGACCCGATACGCACGCAGAATAAAAGCTGCGGTGATTTGCAAGGCATCGAACACTTGGTAAAAAGCAATAAACAAAAATAGCGGTATCGAAAATTGTTTTACTTCTTCTGGTGGGTCATAGAGCTCAAGTAATTGCACTCTAAAAATCCACACTGCGATGCCAATGACAATACAAAGTGAAGTGGTAAAGAAAACAGAGGACCAACCAATTTCCTCGGCACGTTCTTGCCTATTCGCTCCAATCGATTGTGAGACTAGCGTCATTGTTGCAATAGATAGGGACAAGGGAACCATGTAAATGACAGTGCCCATATTCGCCACAATTTGATGTCCTGCGAGTGCAGTGGTGCCAAGACGCGCTATAAACAAGGACATAAAAGTAAAGGATGTCACTTCAATTAAGTAGCTAAACCCAATTGGCGCTCCTAGTTTTAATAATGTCCAAATTCGGTGCCAGTCTGGCCAGCTAAAACAAACAAAGATCTTAAATGGTTGATAGAAGCGATCAAAAAGAACAAACCCTAAAGTAATGATGAGCCAAAACCAACTAATGATGACAGTAGCAACTGCGCATCCAGGTCCACCCATTCCTTCTATGCCAAGTCCACCGTAGATAAATAGCAGATTTAAGGGTAGCTTTAGGCCTAAACCAATCAATTGCACTACGGTAATGACTGTTGGTCGAGAGACTGCATTATGAAGTGCCATTAAGACGCGCATGGCCATGCTTGCTGGTAGGCCCATCGCTAAGATGCCAAGGTATAGCTGAGCTTTACCTTCAATATCAGGACTTACTTGAGAAATTTTTAACAGATAATCGGCATTGAGCAAAATCACACAACCCAATACAGTTAAACCTAAAGCTAGCCAGGTGGCCTGGCGAACTTCCTCACCAATTTCACTATAGCGTTTAGCGCCAAATAATTGCCCAGCAATAGGTGCTAAAGCAGAGATGACACCCGTTAAGCCAACATAAATGCTAATAAAAATAGCCGAAGCCATAGCCAATGCTGCTAGGTCATCAGCAGAATAACGCGCCGTCATGGCTGTATCTAAAACACCAAAGGTAATCACTGCAAGTTGACCGACTAGCAAAGGTCCAGCGAGTTTTAGCAGCGCAGGAACGTCCTCGCGTAGACGCGAAAAGTTAAAGTGCAGCAGCATTACTCCGGAATGACTTTGTAAAGTCTCAAGCGTTCATCACGATCTGATGGGCGTCGATCTTCCCAGAGTAGGGTGAGTTTTCGACTAGTTAAGCTTGCGTAGGCAGACGCTTCAGATCGGCTATGAGTCAGTAATAGCGGACAGCTTGGATCATCACGTAAAGTGAGCTTCGTGAAATAGTTAAACGAAGCTAACTGCGCGTAACCTAAATTGCTGGTATCAATACATTGCTCACCAGGCGGCATTGCTTGCTCTAAGCGGGCAGCGACATAGCGATAGGTTTTAGCGTAATTAATGGATGGTAGCCACAGCGTCATCAGTAACACCCACATTAGGGTGGTGCCTGATGCAGAAATAATCAGGCAGCGCCAAATTTCTTTTGGTGCACGCGATGTTCTCCAGCGTACAACAGCAAGCCACAGACCGGTAATGATGACTGCCACTACAAAAGCGAAAGGATTAAATTGACCCTCAAAACCAGGTAAGAAACGTGCCGCATTATCAGCGATTTGCTCTGGGTAGCCAGTGACCATAGCAAGCCAAATAATCCAAATTGCCAAGGCAATTAAGGTAAAGCTAAACATGGCAAACCAGTCAATGAAGCTAATGACACTACGTCTTAGTATGGGCAAACTAAAAGCCGCAATAATCGACAGGCTGGGAATCAAAATCATTAAGTCATGCTCATTGGCTTGACTGCGAAATAGAATATAAATAAAGCAGCCGATCAGTAGGCTAAGCGGAATGCATAAGTGAGGCGCGCGCCAAGCACCTGCTTCTTTAATGCGACCCCAATGCACTAAGGAGACAATCGCTAGTGGCCACACCGGCCATGCATAGGCCCAAAAGTTAACGCTTAAAAATTCAAGGGACTCAAAAGAGGGCAGCATGCGCATCGGAGGAGTGTTGCTCCAGCCATCTTGCGCGATCTGACGCCACTCAGGAGAAATATCATTGATATGCCAAAGGATTGGCCAAATCAAGATGCCGGCAATACCAAGCAAGGTGCTTGTGAGCGTCCAGCGATAACGTAATCTGGCATTGCTAGCGATCACTGCAATGATGGTTGATGCAATCACAATCAAGCTTAAAGTCAAATTACTCGACAGCGCAACGATTGTGACGCCAAGACCTGTCCAAAGACCGCCTTGCCATGGTTTGTCTAGTCCCCGGATAGTGCCATACAAAATAATACTAATCCCCATCAGTTGCGCCATCATTGGGGTAGTTTCATGAGCGCGTTGAGCAAGACCAACGCAGGCTAAGAAGATGAGTAGTGCACCATCAGCTAAGGTCATGCCATAGCTCTTGAGGTCTGGTTGACCTCCTACGGCTAGCGCTATTGGTTGAACTTCACGACGACGTCCTAGTAAATAGCTTGCATACCAAATAGCGGCTGCTGCAACAAAAAAACAAATGGCTGAATAGAGGCGGGCGGCATTGGCTGCGCCAATCCATGGTCCAAACACTTCGATTAATCCTGCGCCCATCCAATAAGGTAAGGGGGCACCTAGAGAGATATCGCGTCCTTGTAAGTGGGGAACAATCCACTCTAGTGAATCACCTCGAAACAGTGCCCACATGCCACCAAAGCCAATCGCATCCTCATTTTTCCAGGGATCACGAAAAAAGAGACCAGAAAAACCATACACCAGTGTCAGCGCAAAAATAATAATGCGTGGGATCGATTTGGTGGCGGCGGCGGTAAGTTTAACCATAAAAAACTAGTAATAAAAAAGGCAGCAAACGCTGCCTTGATTATCTCGCAGGGGACGGTGTATTACCCAACCCCATTGGAAGTAAGCTTGAAATTAAGCCTTTTTCTTAGATGGCTTTTCAGCCGCTTTTGCTTCTGCAGCGGCAGCTTTTTTCTCGGCAGTTTTTGCAGCGCCATCACCAGTAGACTTAGCAACTGCTTTGCTACCGAATTTCTGACGGAATTTCTCAACACGACCTGCAGTATCCATAATCTTCTGGGTACCAGTGTAGAAAGGGTGTGATTCAGATGAAGTCTCGATCTTGGCTAATGGATACTCATTGCCATCTTCCCACTTGATAGTCTCTTTGGTAGACATGGTGGAGCGAGTCTTAAAGCTAAAGTTGTTTGAAACGTCTACAAAGACGATTTCACGATATTCGGGGTGAATGCCAGGTTTCATTTTTAGTCCTATTAGCAGGCAGCCGTTGGGATCAATCGATCTCAATACTTACCCAGTTAAATGCAGATTAGTACAGCAGTAAAGGCGAAATTATGCCATGAAATCAATGGGAAAGCGCATTTCTGCCTACTTTCCCACGATCAATTAACCACCTTTACGCATTAAATCGAAGAATTCACCATTATTTTTAGTGGATTTGAGCTTATCAACAATAAAGTTCATCGCCTCAATATCGTCCATATCGGCCAATAATTTGCGTAAAACCCAGATTTTCTGGAGATTTTCAGCCTTAACCAACAATTCTTCACGGCGAGTGCCGGATTTATTGAGATTAATGGAAGGATAAACACGACGCTCGGCCAAGCGACGCTCCAAATGCACTTCCATATTGCCGGTACCTTTGAACTCCTCGTAAATGAGGTCATCCATTCGGCTGCCTGTTTCAATCAAGGCAGTTGCAATGATGGTTAATGAGCCGCCTTCTTCGACATTACGTGCTGCACCAAAGAAGCGTTTTGGGCGTTGCAAGGCATTAGCATCCACACCACCTGAGAGCACTTTGCCTGATGAGGGGATGACGGTGTTGTAAGCACGAGCTAAACGGGTGATCGAGTCGAGCAAGATGATGACATCTTTTTTCATCTCAACTAAGCGCTTGGCTTTTTCAATCACCATTTCAGCAACTTGAACGTGACGCACGGCTGGCTCGTCAAAAGTAGAGGCAACCACTTCGCCGCGGACAGAGCGTTGCATTTCAGTTACTTCTTCTGGACGCTCATCAACTAACAATACGATCAGAATGGCGTCAGGATTATTGGCAGAAATCGCATGGGCGATATGCTGCATCATCACGGTCTTACCGGATTTAGGAGAGGATACGATCAAACCACGCTGACCGTAGCCAATGGGGGAGATCATGTCAATGATTCGCCCAGTCAGATTTTCTTCCGCTTTGATATCACGCTCTAATTGAATAACGCGATTAGGGTGCAATGGCGTTAAGTTCTCAAACATGATGCGGTTCTTCAGGGCCTCAGGAGGCAAACCGTTGATCTTGTCTACTTTAACCAGCGCAAAGTAACGCTCTCCATCTTTCGGGGTACGCACTTCACCTTCAACGCTGTCGCCAGTGTGTAAGTTAAAGCGACGAATCTGGGCAGGCGAGATATAGATGTCATCTGGTGATGCCATATAAGAGGCATCAGGCGAGCGCAAGAATCCGAAGCCATCAGGCAATACTTCTAAAGTACCGTCACCGAAAACTGATTCACCTTCTTTAGCGCGCTTTTTCAGAATGGCAAACATGAGTTCTTGTTTACGCATCCGTTGGGTATTTTCAATCTCCAAGCTGGCTGCCATTTCAAGCAGAGCGGATACGTGGAGGACTTTAAGTTCGGATAATTGCATGTGGTTCTCGGGTGTAAATAAAGGTGTAAATGTAATTTTTGGATTTATGCTGCCCTGGTCAGAATCAGGCAGAACAGATGTGAAACAGAAATTTTGGGGATTTGCTTAAAAAGAAGGGGAGAGTTACTGAAAAATCGGGGCACTGACAAGTGCGTTGAAATACTGATTGAGTAGATATTACACTAAAAAAGAGGCAGATTAGCAACTGCCACCCTAATACGCCATGAAAAACCACAGGCTCACCTAGTGAACCTGTGCTGAGGCACTATCTATAGATGACTATCAATAAATGCAGTCAACTGGGATTTAGCCAAGGCGCCTACTTTTTGAGCAGCAACAGTGCCGTTCTTAAAGAGGATCAGTGTCGGAATTCCCCGAATATTGAATTGAGCAGGAACCCCTTGGTTCTCATCCACGTTCATCTTGGCGATTTGGATCTTGTCTCCGTACTCGCCAGCTAGCTCTTCCAGAATAGGGCCGATCATTTTGCATGGACCGCACCACTCAGCCCAGAAGTCGAGCAACACAGGTTTATCGGACTTGAGAACATCTTGCTCGAATGAAGCGTCAGTTACATATTTAATGCCGGCACTCATGAAAATTCCTTATTTGGTCTTATTTAGTTTTATATAGTTATTGCACTACAACGCTTATATTAGCAATAAGCCACACTTTCTGCCTAAATTTCACAAAATTTATATAAAGCCAGTCTCTAACCCTCGTTCAATGTCGCACCCCTTTCCTACCATCACCGCTCAAAAGCCACCATCTACTTGGGCTATCACCCCCAATGCGGGTGCACTCAAAGAGCTTGCAGAGGGTATTTGGGCTTGTGCGAAACAAACAGGGCAGCGCCCACTTGTCGTTTTAAGTACTGCTGGCCCATTGATTGGCGTCAGGGCGGCCCTTGAGCAATATCGTCCGCAAGACCTAGATCCCAAGATTGCCTTTTTGCCGCAAGTCATGAGTTTTAGTGACTGGTTAGAAGCTGCTCCAGGTGCTTGGAAGTTTCCTAAAAAACAAACTGATTTAGAGCGTTGGCTATCGGTTTATGTGAATTTACGTAAACACAAAACTTTACAGAGCTGGTTTAAAGCAGAGAGTGAAGCAGGCGCTTGGGGATTAGCGCAAGCCGTCATTGATGCCTGCGATGCACTATCAGAAGCGGTCGTGCCACAAATGCAAGGTGAGATCAATGCTTTACTTCATACACATGCACTGGATACAGAGCTTTGGCTGAAAAAAGTAGAGCGCATTCTGGATCAGGCAATCGCAAAAGCGTATTTGGGTCTATCTCGTAGCGTGGTCGATGAAGAGTCTGCGGTTTTATTAACTTTCTGGCGTTATTTAAGTCATGTTGGTGATCCAGTCATTCGAAAGCATATAGCGATGGCTGCACATCTTGAAATGGCCAGAAGTGTTGCGCAGAGTCATCAGAAAGCCGTTCGCCCATTTATATGGGTTGAGACAGCTGATCCAAAGCCAATTGATCAGGAGGTCATCTCTCAATACTTACAAGACTATGCACAGTTTGCTGCCGTAATACACGTAAGAATGGATTGGCAATCTGTCGCGCTCTGGTCCGAGGCGCTTTGTGGGCAAGATGGGCAAGGGCAAATTATTCTTCCCAGTGAGCAAGAGGCTCAGCAAATTCAAAGCAATATTGATTCGAGCGATCATGCTCATTGGCGTTTATTGGCAGCCAGACGTTTTGAGGAATTAGCTTGGTCTGCAACCCAAGCTATTGAGGATCACCTGATTGCGGGTAAGAAAAATATTGCCTTAGTGGCACAAGATCGTTTGGCTGCTCGCAGGGCTCGCGCGCTACTAAGCCGCTTAGGTGATTCTTTACGTATTCGTGATGAAACCGGCTGGAAGCTATCAACCACTCGGGCAGCTGCTGCATTGGATAGTTGGCTAGAATTAATTCGCGCACCTAAGGAAGGCCCTACCGCTAGTGTCTTGTTAGAGTTTTTGCAAAATCCATATTTTGATCTTGCATATAGCTTAAGTAAGTCACCAGAGTCATGCATCGGATTGATTTCGCAACTTGAAGATATTTTGATTGCCAGTCAAGCCAAGTCAGGTTGGGAAACCTTTAGAGCGGCAATAGATCACGCCAATGTATACGCCATAAATCATGGTGGGGCGCCCAATGAAGACTTAACAGAGCTCATTCGATTTGTGCAAAGTCGTCATCTCGTTTGGCAACAAAGCTTACTGGATTGCACAAGCGCCTACACGCTACTGCAAAAAAATCTCCTAGACATGGGAATGAGTCAGCGACTTGATAGGGATATGGCTGGCAAACAGTTACTTAAGGTGATTGAGAGTTTTGATCTCAAGGCGGGAGCTTATCAAGGCATGAAGATGCGTTTGCCAGAATGGTTAAGCCTTCTCAAGACCGTGATTGAAGAGGCCTCATATGAAGAGGCCGGTAAAGAAGCCGAAGCTACCCTGAGTATTTTGCCGCTCAGCTCTACACGCTTACGAGAATTTGATGCAGTTGTATTAATTGGTTGTGATGAGCAACAACTACCCGCATTTTCTGAGCCCCCATTATTTTTCTCAGATACGCTGAACCGTTTACTAAAAGCCTCTACTATCACTGCCCAATATATTCAGCAGGCTAGAGATCTATCGAGTTTGTTAGTCTCTTGTAAAAATGTAGACTTGTTATGGCAGAGTAAAAGTAAGAATGGTGAGCCTCTGCGTCCATCGGCTTGGATACAGCGTCTACAGTTATCTCTCAATCAATCTTCTCACCCCTTAGAGTTGATTGAGACTAAACCCAAAACGTATGCTGGCCAATCAAGCCCGATCGAGCAGTCTGTAAGTATTCCCAACCCTACTTTATCGATTCCGGAAACTGTTTCACCAAGTGCTTATAAAGCCTTACGTGATTGCCCATATCGGTATTACGTGAGTAATTTATTGGGCTTACGCAAGGCTAAAGAATTTGAAGAGGGGTTCGATGCTTCTCTAGCAGGGCAAACCTTGCATGCGCTACTGAAAAACTTTTTCCAGGAACTAAAGACCGAGCCACAAAAATCACACTCCTCGATTCATAGGGGAGAAGAGGCGCGTCGTGAGTGGATGATCGAGCGCTTAATGCATCACTCTGAGAAAGAATTTGCGCGCTTAATTGCAGGTGACGCTCGGGTCTTGGGCACTTTAAGAGATTGGCAAAAGCAAATCCCGAGTTTTGTAGAGTGGCAGTTACAGAGAGAGGCGCAGGGCTGGCAATTTCATGATGCCGAAGTGCCAGTGAGTTTTCCTCTGATGATTACAGAGCCTAATGGTAATCAAAGAGAGGTGCTGATTGCTGGTCGAGCAGATCGCTTTGATGTGCAGCAATCTGACCGGTCTGTTGGGGCTGTGATTGACTATAAAAATCAGAGGATGGACAAGATCACCGAGCGTGCAAGCAATATTTTGAATGATCCGCAATTATTGATTTATGCCCGTGGTGCAAATGAAAATCTTACTGCAGGACGTTTACCTGTTTGTCATGTCGAGCAAGCTGAGTGGGTCACTCTGAAGGCTGAACTTGATAAAGGAGAAGATAAATTAGTGAGAGCGCATGCCGTGACAGATATGTCAGAGCGCATGGTGCAATTTGACGAGCAAATACGATCTGATTTAAGTACCTTGTGGGCGCGTAAACCCATGCAGGCATTTGCACCGGATGGGGTGTGTCGTTTCTGTGAAGCTAGGGGTATTTGCAGAAAGGGGATGTGGTGAGCGAAGAATTTGATAACGCTATTGCATGCGACCCTAACCGCTCAGTGATTGTTTCTGCTTGTGCCGGTAGCGGTAAAACTTGGTTGTTGGTTGCGCGCATGGTGCGCTTATTGCTTGCCGGTGCTCAGCCTCAAGAGATCCTAGCTCTTACATTTACTCGTAAGGCTGCGCAAGAGATGCGTGATCGACTGTATGGTTTGCTTGAGGAGTTTGCATTAGCTGACGATGCTAGCTTGACTAAAGAGCTAGAGCAAAGGGGTTTAAAACGATCCGAAGCTATTTCTTTGTTGCCACAAGCGCGTGCGCTGTATCTCAAAGTATTGTCTAGCCCACAAGCCATTGTGATTGATACCTTTCATGGTTGGTTTGGTCGCCTGCTGAATGCTGCGCCCGTCTCAGCAGAGGTACAACCAGGCTTTAGTCTCCGAGAAGATGCTAAGCGATTGCAAGAAGAGTGTATGCAAGACTGGTGGGGCAATATGCCAGCAGAGCTCCAGGAACACTACGACATTTTGCTAGCCGAGTATGGCGCCAGTGAAACCCAGAAATTTTTAATGGGCAATTACAGCCTCTTTAAGCAAAGAGGCGCATGGACGTTCTTTCGTGATGCATGTAAAGCAAAAGAGATTAGCCCAGTAGCCTGTTTGGATAGCAGCTTACGATATCTTGGAGTACCCAATCCACTCGAAGTATTTTGGCAACAAGCTCAAACCAAAGCCAATTTAGAGCTTCTGTATAGGTGTTTTAGTCATGGCACCGATACCCAAAAAGCAAAAGTGCCTTTCATTGAGAAGGCAATTGCCCATTATGCGGCTGGCGGTCCGGTGATGGAGATTGCCCATGAACTTCAAACTCTCTTCTTTACGCAAAAACTGGTCCCATTAGCCGACATTGCCAAAATGTCTAAACCAATGGAAAAGTACCTTGCGAAGATAGGTGGCGATCCTAGCGAAGTGACTGCCATTCGGAATGATTGGGTAAGTGCCTACCAAACCTTATTTGATTGGCAATACGAACATCAAACCCATGGTTTAAATGTAGCTTGGTTTGCTATGAGTGAGGCCATGCTCACCCATATGGAAAGAACCAAAGAGTCGATGCGGGTGCGCGACTTTGATGATTTGGAAATTGGCGTGAGCCAGTTAATGGCAAGCGCTACCAATGCGGCCTATTTGCAGGCGCGATTAGATGCGCGTTATAAACATATTCTGATTGATGAGTTTCAAGATACCAATCCCTTGCAGTGGCAAATTTTGCGCTCTTGGTTAGATGGCTATGGTGCGGATGGATCTCGGCCAAGCGTATTTATTGTGGGTGATCCCAAGCAATCGATTTATCGCTTTCGCCGTGCTGATCCTCGACTTTTTGATAGCGCCCGTAATTTCTTGGTGGGCAAACTCAATGCAGAACCGCTTTCCCAAAACAAGACCCGCCGTAATGCGCACGCCATTAATGATGCAGTCAATCGTGTCTTTTTGGCAGGAGACTTACCGCCAAGTTATAGCTATGCAGAGCAATCGACCGCTTGGCAGCCTTTATTAGATGGAATAGCCAAGGAGGGCTATGCTGCATTTGGTGAGGCATATTTAATGCCACTTATTGAGCGTGTAGAAGTAGAACTCACAGCACGAACTGGTTCAGCATTTGATAATCCAATTGAAGATGTGGCTTACACCACTGGCGTACAACAACGTTATGAAGAAGGTAAGCAGGTAAGCCGACTCATTCACCATATTTTGGCCACTCGCCAAGTCATGGATAAGAAAGACGGTAAAGATTTTTGGCGACCTGCTAGAGGCAGTGACTTTATTTTGTTAGTGAAGCGTCGTAAATATTTGCCGCAGTTTGAAAAAGCATTGCGTGAGGCGGGTCTTGCATATGACAGCTCTCGTTTAGGAGGTCTACTAAACACATTAGAGATTGATGACTTAATAGCTTTGCTCACTGTGCTGGTTTCTCCAAGGCACGATTTGCCATTGGCTCAAGTTCTGCGTAGTCCAATCTTTGGATTTAATGAAGACCAAATGCAAACGCTGAGTATGAGTGTGAGTATGGGCAGGGGTGAGGGTGAACTCTATAGCTCTTGGTGGGATGCCTTGCAAGCCAGTACGGATCCCCAGATTCAGAAAGCAGCACGCTATTTAGAGCACTGGCGTGGGCTTGGTGAGTTGTTACCAGTACATGATTTGCTTGATGTGATTTATCACGAGAGTAATTTACGAGTACGTTATGCAACAGTAGCTCAAAATTTAGCCCGCGCTCAGGTGCTTGCCAATCTGGATGCATTCTTAGAGCTCGCTTTAAATCAAGACGGTGGTCGATATCCTAGTTTGAGTCGCTTCATTGATGAAATCAATGCCATGCGGCGTGGAGATGATGATGAAACTCCCGATGAGGGAGATGTTGAAGCAGAAGCTGAGGATGCTAGTGAGGATATTGGCGAAGTGGATATCGATAGCGACATGTCAGAGGAAGATCGCCATAGACGAGTGCGTCTAATGACAATTCATGGTGCTAAAGGATTGGAGGCGCCGTTCATCGTCATGCTTGATGCTAACAACACAGAGTGGCGCGGATCACATCGAGGTGTTTTGCTAGATTGGTCTCCTGATGAGGCAAGCCCAAGTCATCTATCTCTTTATACCTCCACCTCATTAACGGGCGAGCGTAAGTTGATTTACGACAAAGAGAATGTCGTTAGTCAAAATGAAAACTGGAACTTACTGTATGTCGCCATGACTAGAGCCAAACAGGGCTTATGGCTCAGTGGTGTGGCAGGGAAAAATACTCAAGGAATCAATGCACGATCTTGGTATGGCAGGGCATTGTCTGCCGGTATGGAGGTGCTAGATATGGATGCCTTGGATTTGCCAGACCTCCAATCTCAGCAAGAGGCAGTCATCGAGTTGGGTAGCATGCCATTTAAGATTGATCACTTTCAGATTGCTTGGGAGCGGGCTGTGCAAGGTCACCAAGAGCAGGTAAGCAACATCGAAAGTGGCGCTCTTGCGAAGGCGCTAGCAGCTAAATTATTAGAAGAAGAGCGCGAGCAGCCAGATCCAGAGAAGTTAGATGAGGGCGCTAACTTTCATAAGGTCTTGGAATTTTTAACGGCACAGTCTGGTAAAGATAGTGCGATTACCTTGCCAACAGAGCAAGAGTTAATGAATTGGTTACGCATTGATCAGGCGAGTGCACAGCAATTACTCGGTCATGCAGACCGGGTGTTTGATGCGCCGGCGCTAAAAGACTATCTCAGTTCGGGGGGCTGGTTGCAAGCCTGGAATGAGCTAGATATGGTGAGCGAGAAGGGTAGAAGCTTTCGGATTGATCGCTTAGTGGAGTTTGATGATCATCTTGCCATCATTGATTACAAGCTGACTATCCCAGAAGAAGGCAGTGCAGCTTATGAAAAGTACCGAGCCCAACTGAATAACTACAAACACGAGTTAGAGCGTATACGCAAAGATAAGCCCAATAAGGCTTTCTTAATCTCCTCTCTAGGCGAGATCAAGGAAGTAATTTAAGGGTAGCTTTAGGCAGCAATTTTTAACTTTTTTGTAATTAAGTTGCCTTTAATTATTTTCTTTTCAACTGCGGATATAGATTTAGCCTCTTTTTTAATTTCTCCCAAAACCAGATTGATAAAGGTTTGCCAGCCATCACCTTTAGATTTGTAAAAATCTAAAACATCTTTATCAATTCTTAAGGTAACTTGTTCTTTAGTGCCGCTACCTAAAGGTCTACCGCGACCACGAACCATTGTGGGCTTAGCTTTCTCCCACTCTTCATCCGTGAACGGAATAGAGTCTGGGTCTGCCATCGCGGCCTTTGTGATTGCAGTATCTTCTTCTGCAGTCGGTCTAATTATTTTCTTTTTCATATCTTTCCAACTCCCGAATATTTGCTTTTCTCAAGCTAATAACTCTGATGCCTATTTTTAGTTCAACGTAAACGATGCAGTACAGGCGCTGCTTCATTAGGGCTAGCGCTACGCGCCTTTCTTCACCATAATTTTTCCTGTCATCAATCCAATCTAGTGCCGTATCCCACTCAAGCAGTCTAGCCTCTGCAAGTGATAATCCATGTTTTTCAATATTTGCATCATTCTTGGCCGAGTCATAGGATAATTTCATCGGAAATATTGTAGTTACGTTAAATCATATCAGCAATGAATTTATATAGCTACAAAAATTAAGGGAATGATTGCTCCATTGGCCCTGTAGTTGTTCTATTGCTCAGCTGGGCGCCTGTGGGTAAAAGCGACAAAAAGCCCCTTAAAAGAGGTTTTTTCAGCAAATTATTGCCGGGTATTGAAATACTGTATGGATATACAGTATATTAGAACCTATGGCACTTATCGCACTTTCAACAAACTCTTCAGAAAGCACTTTGACCCAGGCTCCACAAGCCTTAGCGGTTGGTTCTGCCTTTGAGTTCACCCTACTCAGTCATCGTATTTCTGCTGGATTTCCGAGTCCGGCGGCCGATTACGCTGAGGAAGGCTTAGATCTCAATAGTTATTTGGTGCAAAACAAGCCAGCCACTTTTATGTTTACCGTCAAAGGCGATTCCATGATGGGCGCTGGTATTTGCGATGGTGACAAGGTGGTAGTCGACAAAGCCCTCAAGCCAAAACATAAAGACATCGTGGTGGCCGTAGTTAATGACGAGTACACCATTAAGCGCCTCTATCAGTTACGTGGCAAAACCGAACTTCAGCCTGAGAACACCAATTACCAGCCGATTACTTTTGATGAGGGCAGTGAGCTCCAAATCTGGGGTGTGGTGGTAGGAGTGGTCCGTAAATATAGTCACGCTAGTAGCAGAAACGGTAAAGCCTGATGAATGCCAATGCGAATATCAAGGCCAACGCCAATGCCTTATTTGCGCTAGTGGATGTGAATAATTTCTACGTCTCTTGCGAGCGGGTCTTTGCACCTCAGTTAGAGGGCGTACCCATGGTAGTACTTTCAAATAATGATGGATGTGCGGTAGCGCGTAGTGCAGAAGTCAAAGCCTTGGGCGTCAAAATGGCTACCCCATGGTTTCAGATGCAAGATTTGGCTAAGAAGCATGGTATTACCGCCTATTCATCGAATTACACCTTGTATGGTGATATGAGTAGTAGGGTAGTTGAGGTCTTAAAAACCTTCACACCGCATCTTGAGGTCTACAGTATTGATGAGAGTTTTCTGCGTATCGAGACTGTGCTCAAGCAATACGCTGATCCTGCGGGCATGGGTCACATCATCAAACAAAAGGTTAAAGACACCACGGGCTTGCCGGTGTGCGTGGGTATTGGTGCTAGCAAGACCTTAGCTAAGTTAGCTAATCACTTAGCTAAAAAGCATCAACAATTTAGCGGTGTATGCGATATCAGTGCCATGCCAAAAGAAGAGCTCTATCAGTGGATGAGCGAAACAGCAGTAGGTGAGGTGTGGGGTATTGGTAAGCAACTGAGTAAAAAACTCAAGGTGCTAAATATCAATACGATTTTTGATTTACTACAAACTTCACCCCAATCAATGCGTCAACAGTTTGGCGTCGTAGTCGAGCGCATTTGCTATGAGCTGCGTGGCGTCTCTTGCTTAGAGTTAGAAGAGGTGACGCCAGCCAAACAGCAGATAGTATCTTCCCGTAGTTTTGGTAAGCCGGTTACTTTGATGGAGCAATTAGCAGAGTCTGTTGCAACCCATGTGGCTAGAGGCGCAGAAAAACTCCGCAGTCAACAATCGGTTACGGGCGCGCTCACCATCTTTATACAAACCAATCCGCATAAGCCTGAACCCCAATATCACCAGAGCATTACTGTTGCGCTATCAGAGCCAAGTGATAGCACCTTAATACTGACTAGCGCAGCGCTTAAAGGTTTGAAGCAAATTTATCGGAGCGGCTTTAAGTATAAAAAAGCCGGAGTGATGTTTAGCCTCTTGGCAGATAAGCCCACTGTACAGCAATCCCTCTTTGATGATGTGCAAGCTAAAGGCAAATCAGCCCATCTGATGAAAGCAATGGATTCTATTAATAGTCGCTTTGGTAATGCAGTGATTAGAACTGCTGTATCAGGAACCAAGCAAGACTGGAAGATGCGATCAGGTAATCGATCACCGAACTACACCACACAGTGGGATGAATTGCCGGTAGCCCGCTAAGAAAAAGCCAAGAGTCAACGGAAAAAATTATGGAGAAAAAAATGCAGAAAAAACCAACAATTTCACAATCATTTTTACTGGCTCATTTCGTGAGCTAGAGACATCCTATTCTTAACACATAGCAGCAAAAATCATCAGTTCAACAACAATTTATGAGGAGCAAAAAATGGACTTATTAAATAACTTTAACGGTATCTCACTGGTCATCATCATGGTCTTGTCTTACTGCGCAGTATTAAAAAATACTAAGCGTACTGAACGCAAGCATGCACAGATATTTAGCCGCAAGTATCAATAAAGCGCATTGAAACAAAAGCAGCAGGCC
Source organism: Burkholderiales bacterium (assembly GCA_041307885.1). Taxonomy (GTDB): domain Bacteria; phylum Pseudomonadota; class Gammaproteobacteria; order Burkholderiales; family Burkholderiaceae; genus Polynucleobacter. The sequence continues at coordinate 21,291 of JBFZCO010000095.1, forward strand.
TAGACGGGGAATGAGGAAATCACGGATTCCTTATTCCCTAGTAAAGGCAGGCCTATATTAGGCCATCGTGATGTCATGAAAGCATCACAAATGTCGCTAAAATAAGCGCATGAAAGAAAACCTCAACCCTTTAGAGAAAAAATTACGCCCCTTGCCGCGTTGGATATTTATGTCCCGTTGGTTACAGGCGCCACTCTATATTGGTCTAATCGTAGCCCAAGGTGTTTATGTCTGGCAGTTTTGGCTAGAGTTGGTGCACCTCATTAGTATGATGGCCGATAAGTCCATGACAGAAACAACTTTAATGTTGATCGTCTTGGGATTAATCGATGTAGTGATGATTTCAAACTTATTGGTGATGGTGATTGTTGGTGGATGGGAGACTTTTGTTTCTCGTTTGGAGTTAGAGAATCATCCTGATCAGCCAGAGTGGTTGTCGCATGTCAATGCTGGCGTCTTAAAGGTCAAGCTCGCAACCGCAATTATTGGTATTTCATCAATTCATTTGCTGAAGACGTTCATCAACGCCGCTTCTTATGATGAAAAAACCTTGATGTGGCAAACCTTGATCCACATTACTTTTGTATTGTCAGCAATTGCGATTGCCTATACAGAAAAGTTAGTGGCAGCTGCCCATAAGCAACACTAAATAAATACTAACGTGCTCAGGCTTCGAGTGCCTTGCGAAGGTGCTCGGACACGTTGTCTTGGCGCAGCATCCATTGCTTATAGTCTCTCGGGACCAGGCTAATGGGTTCACCTTTGTGCTTACCAAAAGGCATGATCGTCGGAATACGTGCCTTTTCTGACATTTCCCATAAAGCATCTAAAGAAGCGGGATGTAAGCGCTCAATAATTTGCCCT
>JBFZCO010000096.1:0-2563 GCA_041307885.1 Burkholderiales bacterium
TTTACCGTGAATCTTCTGGTATCCAGCGACTTCTCGGTGCAAATGGCACTAACGTTTTGATGCGTCTATTTGCATTTATTTTGTTAGCTATTGGTGTGCAGATTTTCTTGGGCGGTTTAGAAGGTTTTGCTGTTGATCTCCAAAAGATACTTGCCCCCCATCAATAGACCAATCTTAAAAAAATATCAGTCCTTCACTTAAAAAGGGAAACAGAGCAATGGCAACAAGCAAATACGATTTAGTTATTCAAAATGGCCACATTGTTGATCCTGATTCAGGCTGGGATGGTCCGGGAAATATTGGCGTTACTAATGGCAAGATTTCAGCAATCTCTAAAGATTCATTGGAGGGCGCGCGAGTAATTGATGCTGCCGGCCAATTTGTGGCTCCTGGATTTATTGATTTGCATGCGCATTCAATGGTTCAGATAGCTGGAAATTGGATGCAGGCATTTGATGGTGTAACTACCGCGCTTGAGTTGGAGCTAGGTAGTCTGCCAGTAGCTGAAGCCTACGATATGTATTCCAAACAAGGCGGTCGCCCGCTCAATTATGGAATTTCTAGCTCTGCTTTGATGGCACGTATTGCGGCTATTGAGAATGAAATACCAGAGACTAATGTTGGATGGTATCTAGGTTCTTTTGCTAAACCTGAATGGCAACTAGATCTAGCAACTGATGCCCAACTAGATAGGATGCTTGAACTAGTGGAGCAAGGTTTACAGGAGGGAGGGATCGGTATTGGCTGTAACTATGGCTACGCTCCTGCCATTGGCCGCAAGGAATACTACAAGATTGCCGAATTGGCAAAAAAGTATGATGTACCTACCTATACACATGTACGCTACATGAGTACCGAAGAACCCCTCAGTTCTTTTGAGGCGATCGAAGAGTTAATTGAGCTATCTTTCAATCCTGGTGCGCATATGCATATCTGTCATTTAAATAGCTCATCACTGCGTGATATTGACGATATTTGTGAATTGGTTACTAGCGCTCAAAAGAATGGCGCCAACATTACGGTCGAGTCCTATCCATACGGTGCATTGTCAGCCCCTGTGGGCTCTCAGTTTCTGAGACAAGATAACTGGAGAGGGCGCATGGGGAATATCACCTCTTCCGATGTTGAGTTTTTAGGCAAGCCACTTGATGACACCACTATGCCGGCAATGCAAAAAGATCATCCTGGTAATTTGATTGTTTGCCACTTCTTGCATCCTGAATCCAATCAAGTTGATGCTGAAGCATTGGCAAAATCAAACCTGCTGCCAAATTCCTCTATTGGTAGCGATAGTGTTCCTTGGCAATTAATTAGTAATGATGAATTAATTGAAGATGGTGTATGGCCCTTACCTGAGGGGTCTTATGCACATCCAAGAAGTAGCGGTTGTTTTTCTAAATTTATTAAGATGTACGTACGAGATCAGAAGAAGATTTCCTTGATGGAGGCAATTCGTAAGTCATCCTTAATACCAGCGCAAACATTGGAAAAATATACTAAGCAAATGGCCTCTAAAGGTCGCCTAAAAGTAGGTGCTGATGCAGACATCATCGTATTTGATTTGGATAAAGTGGAAGATCGAGCAACTTATGTTGATCCTACGCTGACCTCAGCTGGGATGTCTTATGTGATTGTGAATGGAACGCCCGTAATTGATAACGGCGTTTTAGACACGAAAGCTCGCCCTGGTAAACCAATTAGAAGACCGGTAACCGCTTAAGTAGCACCCCTTCATGACTGTTGAAACCAGCCATTTATCACTGCCGATTCCAATCATCTTGATTGGGGGTTATTTAGGGTCAGGAAAAACTACCTACCTCAATCGCCTATTATCAGAGGCAAATGGTCGCAGTCTCGCCATCCTTGTAAACGATTTTGGTGCAATTAATGTCGATGCCAGCTTAGTTGAGGGTTCTGTCGACGATGTAGTTGCTCTGCAAAATGGATGTATATGTTGCTCAATGGCCATGGGTATGCAAAGCGCGATCATCAAAGTCTTAAAGCGCGATCAAAAGCCTGAAGCCATCGTGATTGAGGCTTCGGGAGTAGCAAATCCTGGCGAAGTTGCCAAGATTCTAAGTGATGAGGCAATGCGTCCCTTTGCTGCTCTTGAGCTTGTGATCTCCATGCTCGATTGCAAGAATGTTGTTACTTATAAGCCTAAAGAACTGATGCTCATCAAAGAGCAGTTGCGCTATTCGGGCATCGTGATGCTCACTAAATTAGATCAGTCATCTGAGGCAGATATTGCTTATGCCAGAAAATTAATTCAGGAAACAAACCCAAATACGGTAGTTATTGATAATTACCAAAAGGTATTGAGTTTAGATTTATTGTTGGGCACCAAACAGCCCACAATGGAGCTTGATAGCAAAAAAACACCTGCAACAAATGCCAATGATTTATTTAAAAGTTGGAGCTACAGCACAAACGAGTCAATGTCAGAAGCAGAGTTTCAAAAGCTGTTAAGTGATCTGCCTCCAGAAACAGTGAGAGGAAAGGGATTCCTTTATTTAAAGGACTATCCTTTGGTGCGTTTTGAATTCCAAATGGTGGGAAAATC
>JBFZCO010000097.1:0-3784 GCA_041307885.1 Burkholderiales bacterium
CGACTTAAAAAGAATGTTTCATAAGTTTAGGCCTAACAACTAGGGCTTTAGCTTGATGCTTTCTGTTTAAGTCGAGAGCAGTTTTTGGAGTTGAATGGCAAAACTTCCTGACTGATTATTGGAAATTAGAATGCCAAATTCTGTTACATCTGAAAAGGATAGGGGTGGCGCATCAACCGTTTGTCCACGGAAAGTCGATTTAAATTGACCTGTATTAAATCGATAAGTTTGCCATGTTGATTCAGCAATAAAATCTGCTGCATATGTCACTCGTGGCGCTAACTCAGTTCTTAAGATCAATTTATATCGTTTGCCATCACCTTTTGCCAAAAGCTCAATCTGTTGAGTTCCCTTGGGAAATTGTATTGATGAACGCATGGAGGCAAAGCCGCCATTATTTTCAAGCGAAATCACACCTTCAAAAAACATCCCCCGCGCATCTTGTCGAAGACTTGATTGAGATATGCCGCCCATCACACCATCATTCACAAGCGAGCAATCACGCATCGTACTAGGGTTAGTGAAATCCATGTGAACTCCTTGTGCATGAGCTGGTGCCCAGTATAAAAAGTAGACGCTAGAGGCGGAAAGAAATGTTCTTCTTGATATCAATTGGTTTAGTAAAAGGTTGATATTTGAAAGCAATCAATTATTCAAGTTTCAGAGCTTAACTGAATAAATCTCAAAAAATATATTAAACATGCTGCTAGTGTCTTAAATTGATAGTAATGGATTTATGTGTAATGCGGGTGATTGATAAACAAAATATAAATGAATACTTTGAAATATTTGCTTCCTTTGCAAACAGGATTGCATGACTTATTAGGCAAGCCTTTTGTATAAGTCATTGATATAGTGAGAACTTGCAGCAAATGAATTTGCTTTGGAGTAGACTGAGTTTAATCAAACTGAATGGGCTTTTATGCCAATAGAGCTTTTAATAGCCGTCGGCGCTGGATTAATGTGCGGGTTTCTCAATACCGTGGCTTCAAGTGGTTCGGCAGTTACTCTTCCCGTACTAATTTTTATGGGCCTTGCTCCATCTATAGCAAACGCGACGAATCGTGTACCAGTGATGATTGCAGCACTCATCGCAACGATCACTTTTTTACGTGCGGGAATTATTGATTGGAAGTTAGCATTTAAAATTATCACTCCAACGGCTATTGGCAGTATTGCGGGTGCTGCACTTGCTGAATATATGCCGGAAAAGGCTATACAGCTCCTCATTACAATTGCTGTGCTCTGTGCTTTTCTTCTCATTTTTTCTGGTTTAAAAAAGTTAATTGAAAAAGAATTTGAAGAGGGTGTGCGTTTTAGATACTTTGAGTTTTTTATTCTCCTAGTCATCGGCTTTTGGTTGGGGCTGATTGTCTTAGATGGTGCAACGTATATGTTGTTAGCTTTGATTGCGTTCATCCATCTCCCGCTAGTCAAAGCAAACGCTTATAAAAATTTAGCTATATTAGTTACGTCCATGATTGCTCTGGTAAGCTTTTCAATAGAAGGAGATGTGAATTGGGAAATTGGTGGGGTGATGGCTACTGGAAGTGTTGTTGGGGCATTTTTAGGCGCAAAGCTATCATTAAATCCGGTAGCAAAGATTTGGACATTTCGTTTTTTAGTGGCGGTTATTTTGCTTGAATTGATTCACATGGGTATCCAGTACTTTCACGAGTTTGTGTAATAGCGATGTTGCCTATTTTGTATTCCTATCGAAGATGTCCTTATGCAATGCGCGCTCGTATGGCTTTGAAGTACGCTGGTATTGATCTTGAGCATCGAGAAATTGAATTACGCAACAAGCCAAAATCGATGTTGTTACTTTCCCCTAAAGGGACCGTCCCCGTCTTATGTGTTGATGGGTTTGTACTTGAGCAAAGCTTAGACATTATGCGATGGGCCTTAATGAAGTCTGACCCTGAAGGTTGGGCCCAAGTTGACGAAAAGACTTCCCAATTCTGGGTTAATCAAAATGATGGACCATTTAAGGTATTGCTAGATCAGTATAAGTATCTCAATCGCCATCCTGATCTCACTGTAGGAGATGTTCTTGAGGCTGCATTAGATCAGATGCTTGTCCCTATGGAAGAAGTCTTGGCCTCTTCGCAATATATATTGGGCGATCGGATGACTTATGTTGATATCGCCATCTTTCCATTTGTCAGGCAATTTGCAATGGTTGATCTCCAAAGATTTGCTACCTTACCCTTAAGTTCTACTCAGAAATGGTTAGAGAGACATCTCCAATCCGATTTGTTTCAGTCAGTGATGCATAAGTACCCAAGCTGGCATGACTAAGCGGCTCTAGAAGAGCACTTAGTCTTCCAAAGTTTGTAGTTATTGAATTAAATACCCATCTCTTTAAATACCTCTTTAGCACAACGAAAGCTATCGATGGCTGCTGGTACCCCACAATAAATTGCTGTCTGCAAAAAAATCTCTTGAATATCTTCCTTGCTAAGACCATTATTGATTGCCCCTTTAACATGTAATTTGAGTTCATGCGGGCGATTTAAGGCGGTAATCATGGAGAGGTTGATGATGCTTCGAGTACGACGGTCAAGCCCGGGTCGGTTCCAAATCTCATTCCAGCAATACTCGGTGACTAGTTCTTGCATTGGCATATTGAAGGCATCTGCATTTTGAATCGAGTTATCAACATACTCTGCACCCAATACTTCACGACGTGTCTTCAAGCCTTTTTCAAATGCTTCTTTATTCATGCCTAACTCCTTAGTAACTGTTGAATGGATTCCAATATATTGCCACTATTCAGACTGCTGGGTTTAGCCTAGAATGAAATCCATGAGATTGAATAGATCCTTCGTCATTGCGTATTTATCCCTTGCCATATTGATGCTCGCATCTTGCACTATGGATAAGTTGGAGGCCAGACTACAGGCTGACCCTCAGTGCAAGTCGGTTATCAACTCCAAAACGGGGGCGCTTATGCCATGTCCTGGATCGGATAAAGAATTCTATAAATCGATACCAGCACTTTATGTCAAAGCTCCAGCATCCCCACAAGAATTGAGCTCTCAGGGGAAGCCCGGCGCTCAGTCTAGTCTATCAAAACCGCCGGCTGCACCAGTAGAGTGCAAGCCAGCTTTGCATCAAAAGTCCGGCGCCTTAATGCCTTGCCCAGCGCTGTAGCTTAAAAAATGCTCCCATCACTTCAAAAGGGTATGATGGGCAAAACTAGCTCAAAGGCTAATAAGCCACTCTTCATCATTTCACGGATAATAAAAATGAAAAAATTAAGCGCTTTAGTTGCTGTTATTTCGACAACTGCTCTGTTGGCAGCATGTAGTAATGCGACGAAATTGGCTTCAGAATCAATGCCAAGATCTGGTTTTTTACAAAACTATTCACTTTTGGTGCCAACATATACCGCTGCATCGGATACCAGAGTTTGGCGTTATCGTAAGGATGGCATTAATTCAGCAACCTATACGGCCGTTATATTAGATCCAATTTATTTAAATCAAACTGCAACGAAAGAGATCAGTGCAGAATCAATTGCTAAAGCCAAAGCGGCATTACAAGCATCGATGGTGGAAGCAGTTAACGCTCGTGGCAATATAAAAATTGTTACTCAGCCAGGGCCTGGAGTTGTCAGAGTCTCTACCGGAATTACTGGTGCCGAAGTTTCTAATGATTATTTGAAGCCATGGAACTTCACTCCCATTGGATTAGCGACGAACGCAGCAGCTTTTGCTGGTGGCGTAAATTCAAAGACTCCAGCATTAGTGGTCGAAAATAAAATTACTGATAGCAGAAC
>JBFZCO010000098.1:0-4291 GCA_041307885.1 Burkholderiales bacterium
CTTCTGTTGGTGAGATACCTCGATTGCGTTGTGCGTCTAAGGCAAAGTCAATCATCAAGATGGCATTCTTTTTCACAATACCAATCAGCAGCAAAATACCAATAGAAGCCACGATCGTAAGTTCAAAGCCAAAAATACGTAAAGCTACAATTGCGCCAATAGCTGCAGAGGGTAGGCCGGCTAAAATCGTGAGTGGGTGAATATAGCTTTCATATAGGACGCCTAGGAGAATGTAGATCACGCCCAATGCAGCGAGGATCAAAATAATTTGACCAGACTGATTGTCTTTAAACACTGCGGCATCGCCACCATAACTCGTAATAATAGAGGGAGGCAATCCTATTTGCTTCACAAACCCATCGATAGCTTTGGTTGCATCTCCTAAGAATATATCTGGAGCCAAGTTGAAAGAAATTGTCACGGCAGGAATTTGACCTTGATGATTCACAGCGGTAGGGCCAACAGTGCGAACAAATGTGGCTAGACTGGAAAGTGGGATCAGTTTATCGGTCACGCGACCGCGCACATAGACTTTATTGAGATCAGTTTCAAATTGACGATCACTTTCAGCGGTCTCCAAAATAACGTAATAGGTATTGACCGGGGTGTAAATCGTAGAAACCTGACGCTCACCAAATGAGTTATAAAGCGCACTACGAATGTCAGCAATCGTGACGCCTGCGCTAGCAGCTTGTTCGCGATTAATTTCAATCTTGACATTGAGCCCTTTCATTTTGGAGTCGCTGGTAACGTCTCTAAAAATTGGGTCTACGCGCATTTTCTCAATGAGCTTCTCGGACCATTCGTTAACACCTTCAAAGCCCACACTCTGCAGAGTAAATTGATAGCGGCTCTTACTGCTACGGCCACCTAACTGAAGGTTTTGTACTGGCCGCATGTAAACCTGTAGCCCCGGTATTTCTTTAAACTTATTACGTAAACCTTCAATGACTTTACTCATCTTCTCTCGATCACCCTTTGGTTTGAGGATGATAAAGAAGCGACCAGTATTTCTTCCAGCGCTTAAGCCACCCCCCAATATAGAGATGGAGTTGGCGACATTCGGGTCATTGTTCACAATTTCTGCGGCACGGTCTTGCAGCTCAAGCATGGTTCTAAACGAAGTATCTTCAGATGCCTCTGTCGTAGCCGTGATTTGTCCAATATCTTCTTCAGGAAAAAATCCTTTGGGACTATTAGCAAATAAGTAGATAGTGATAAAAAAGCTAGCTATTGCTCCCCACAGTACTTTTTTGCGATGGAGTAAAGCTAGATCTAGGTAATAAATGTAAGAATTTAAGGTCCAATCAAATAGCCTATCGAACTGCTTGGTGATTGCATACTCTTTTGGATGATCTCCAGGTTTTGGGAGGAATCGGCTACACAAAAGGGGGACGATTGTGAGGGACACCACCGCAGAAACCAAAATAGACAGAGAGACAACGACAGCAAACTCCCTAAAAAGAAGTCCAATTGGACCAGCCATAAAAAAGAGGGGGATAAAGACTGCCACCAATGAGAGGGAGATTGAGATGATGGTAAAGCCAACTTCTTTACTGCCTTTCAGTGATGCCTTTAATGGATCCATACCTTGCTCTATATAGCGCATGATATTTTCTAGAACAACAATCGCATCATCTACAACTAAACCCACCGCAAGCGTAATCCCCAGCAAGGAAATATTGTCTAGGCTATAACCCATGAAGTAGAGCAGGAAGAATGCGCCTATCAATGAGATGGGAAGACTGACTGAGGGAATGAGTGTTGCTGAGACTCTCTTTAGGAATAGGAATATCACCAACACCACTAAAAGGATAGTGAGGATGAGGGTGATATTGACATCGTGAATAGCTTCAATGATCGATAGTGATCTATCGTTGATGAGGGTCAACTTAATGGAGGCTGGCATTTGCTCCTGAAGCGTGGGAAGTAATTTCTTAATTGCCTTTACAACCTCAACCGTATTGGCATTTGGTTGGCGCATCACACCGATTGCTATTGAGCGCTCTCCAGCTGCTGTCGCAAAAGTCTTCACATCTTCGAAACTCTCTTGTACATCGGCAACATCTCGAAGATATACCGGCAGGCCATTGCGCTGAGCAATCACTAGATTGGCAAATTCTTCGGCTTTTACCAACTGCGGATTTGCATAAATCGTAATGAGCTGACGAGGACCATCTAAAGTACCTACTGGACTATTTGTATTGGCCTTATTAATAGCAATAGCCAACTCTTCCATAGTGATATTGCGATTACCTAGCGCATCTGGGCGCACACTGACACGGACTGCATAACGCTTGGCACCATAAACCTGGACTTGCGAGACTCCCGTAATGGTCGATATGGTAGGCGCTAATAAATTTTCTGCATAAGCATTAATCTCAGACAGGCTCATTGAGGGTGAGCTCATCCGGATAACAAGGACAGCAGTATCGGCAGGATTAATCTTGCGATATGACGGTGGTACCGTCATCTCAATTGGTAAACGCCTTTGTGCGCGCAGTAGGGCGGCTTGTACATCAACTGCCGCTTTATCAATATCGCGGTCGCTATTAAATTCGAGGGTAATGCTAGTCGAGCCCAAGGTGTTGGTTGAGCTAATTAATTTAATCCCATCGATGGTCGAGAATTCTTTTTCCAGCGGAAGGGCAACTGACGAAGCCATGTTTTCAGGGGCGGCGCCAGGCAGGCTCGCGCTCACTGAAATAATGGGTGTATTAAAGCTGGGTAAAGCAGCTACAGGTATTTTGAAGTAGGCAACAGTGCCTGCAATAACGGTTGCAATTGATAGCAACACCGTCATGACGGGGCGTCTAATACATAATTCTGAGAGCGTCATTTTTTCTCGGAGGTAGTAGGAGTGGGGGATTTTGCTGCTTGCGCACTACCTGGTTCTTTTGCTTCCCGCACTTTACTACCCGGGCGAAGATTCTGTTTGCCCTCTACGACAACTCTGTCACCAGCTGCAATGCCTGTGACGACAGAAAGACCCTTGTATTCATAAGTCACTTTAATGGGCTTGGCTAAAACTTTATTATCTTTGTCCACTATGTAAACCATGCGACCCTTCGGGCTAATTACCACAGCTTCTGACGGAACCGAGATGACATCTTTGAGTGTATTCGCATTGAGTGATACGCGAGCAAATTGACCAGGTAAGAGTGATAACTTCTCATTGGGAATTTGGGCCCTTACTCTGACCGCAGCAATACTCGGATCAACTTGGTTATCTATGACTAGTACCTGCCCCTCATAAACAGTATTGGCATCATTACCAACAGAGACCTTCACTTTGAGTGGCGCATCTGCCTGTTTGCCATCCATTAACAAGGGGATATCTTTTTCTGGAACCACAAATTGAACATTGATTGGGTTCAGTTGGGTAATGGTCACCATCGATCCAACACTCGACGTTGCAGTGGAGCTGGTTGCAGTTGTGACAATATTACTTGGCTGTACCAATGAGCCGGGGAAGACGTTCACTATGCCAGCGCGACCAGAGATTGGTGAGCGGATCGAATCAAACGATAACTGGACTTCAGCAGAGCGAGCAGCCGCTTGAGTTGATTTGGCGTTCGCTAAGGCGGTTTCTAAGCCAGCCTTGGAGATGAAATTTTGAGCAACTAATTCTTTTGCGCGCAAGTATTGTTTTTGCGCATCGTCAGCTAAAGCTTTTAGCCTCTCGTAATTAGCGCGGTCATTGCGGTCATCGAGAGTAAATAATAGATCGCCTGCCTTAACCTCTTGACCGTCCTTTACATGAATCGTTTTTACTGTATTCGTGATCATGGGGCGGATATCCACAATGCTGCTGGAAATAATCGTGCCCGTAGCTTCAATGATCAATGGGATATCTTTTTTCTCAACAACTACGCTGGTAATTGTTTGTAGTCCGCCGCTTTGCTTGCTAGGTGGAAAAAAGTAGTCGTAAGCTTTAGATCCTGCAAAGAGCGCAATCAAGACAATCAAAATGCGCCATTTGTACGCGATAACAAATGCCTTGCTACTTGCGTAGTTTAGTTTCGGTGTTTTAGAGAAAAAAGGAGAGAATTTTTGCCAGACCTTACACAAGCGAGTCATGAGCCAGTTTTTGAGTAATGGCAACTTGGCAACCGTTTTATCTAACGCTGATTCTATTTTGGACACGATCTCGGAGTTTTTCTAGGTTTTATAGCGATTTAGGGCTCTTTTTTGAGCTAACTTTAACTGGCTCATTCTCTCACAAGACCATTAAAAACGGGCTTGGCGCTGATGGTTTGAGCTAAGGTAAAAATTCCTCAACGCCACGATT
>JBFZCO010000099.1:0-16122 GCA_041307885.1 Burkholderiales bacterium
AATCAATATTCAATTCAAGGGCATTACACAGTATTTTCATACCCGTAATATCAATCATCGCCCAGAAACGATTGATATGGTGTTTGTGGATGGTCCCTTTAAGCATTTTTCAGGTCAATGGAACTTTATTCCCCTGCAAGAAGATGCCTGTAAGGTGGAATTTAAGCTCCATTGGGAATTCAAAAGCGCTATTCTTGATAAGATTATCGGCCCTGTTTTTGGTCATATTGCAGGTACCTTTGTGGATTGTTTTGTAAAGCGTGCTGAAGACCTATATGGGCAGTAAAACCATCAACATTTTGCTCTGTGATGCCAGGCAAGGTGAGCCTACATTAAGCCCTTTCAGTCTTGAGTTTGAGTCTACGGGGCAAGCCACGGTTGGTTTGGCTCTGCTTAGAGCGGGAATTGTCAACAGCCCCGATGATCCCGCCTTGGCCAGAAAAGGCTGTTTTGGGGTTTTTGGCAAGCGCAAGGATTGGGATAGCCCCATTTACGATGGGGATCGTTTGGAGCTCTATTCACCTCTTTTGGTCGATCCTAAGGCAGTGCGTCGTAAGAGAGCGAATCAGAACCAAGATGCCAAATTCCAGGCTGCCGCAGCTAAAAGAAAGGCTAGGAGGCTATAATCGGTTTTTGCGACTAGGGGTTTTGCATGCGACTCATTCAAAAAGCACTCACTTTTGACGATGTGCTCCTCGTACCGGCCTATTCATCGGTACTTCCTCGGGATGCCAGCTTGGCAAGTAAGTTAACTCGAGATATTTCACTCAACACACCACTGGTGTCTGCCGCAATGGATACCGTCACTGAAGGTCGACTGGCAATTGCGATGGCTAGTGAGGGTGGAATTGGCATCATCCATAAAAACCTCAAGCCTGCCGAGCAAGCGCGTGAAGTGGCTAAGGTTAAGCGCTATGAGTCAGGTGTTCTACGCGATCCAATTACTATCGCTCCCGATATGACCCTAGGTCAAGTCATTCAACTTTCCCGAGAGCATGGCTTTTCTGGGTTCCCTGTACTCACTGGTAAAGAAGTGGTCGGCATCATCACGAATCGGGATTTGCGTTTCGAAGAAGATCTTGCTGCGCTCGTTAAAACTAAAATGACTCCGCGCGAGCGCTTGATTACTGTCAAGGAAGGTTGTTCCTTGGAAGAGGCAAAGCGCTTAATGAGTCACCACCGATTAGAGCGTGTCTTAGTGGTTAATGACAAGTTCGAGCTACGCGGTTTAATTACCGTTAAAGATATTCTCAAAGCTACTGAACATCCAAATGCTTGTAAAGATGGTGAAGGTAAGTTACGTGTTGGCGCAGCAGTTGGTGTTGGTCCAGATAATGATGAGCGTATTGAACTATTAGTTCGTGCTGGTGTAGATGTCATTGTGGTCGATACTGCACATGGCCATAGTCAGGGTGTTTTAGATCGTGTGAAGTGGGTGAAGAAAAATTACCCTCATGTACAAGTGATTGGTGGCAACATTGCCACTGGTGATGCTGCTAAAGCTTTAGCTGATCATGGTGCTGATGGTGTCAAGGTTGGTATTGGCCCTGGCTCAATTTGCACTACTCGAATCGTTGCAGGAGTTGGCGTTCCACAGATTACGGCGATTGTGAATGTAGCGTCTGCACTAAAAGGTACAGGTATTCCATTAATTGCCGATGGTGGTGTGCGCTACTCAGGTGACGTTGCTAAGGCCTTAGCAGCTGGTGCAAGCTCTGTCATGATGGGTGGGATGTTTGCAGGAACTGAAGAGGCGCCTGGCGAGGTGTTCTTGTATCAAGGGCGCTCATATAAGAGCTATCGCGGGATGGGTTCTTTAGGTGCCATGGCTGATGGTTCAGCAGATCGTTATTTCCAAAGTGATATTAGCGCTGCAAATGCTGAGAAGCTCGTGCCCGAAGGCATTGAGGGACAAGTGCCATATAAAGGCAGTGTTTTAGCAATCTTGCATCAACTCACTGGCGGTATTCGTTCTTCAATGGGTTACTGCGGTTGCAAGAGCATTGATGAGCTCCATGAAAAAGCCAATTTTGTAGAAATTACTTCAGCAGGTGTGCGTGAATCACATGTACATGATGTCAAGATTACTAAAGAAGCGCCCAATTACCATATTGATTAAGACTTAAATAAGATTGCTTCTTTCGTGCACGACAAAATACTGATTCTCGACTTTGGTTCACAAGTAACTCAACTCATTGCAAGGCGTGTGCGCGATGCGCAGGTGTACTCAGAGATTCATCCTTACGATTGTGATCCGCAGTTCATCCAGAAGTTCATTCAAGAGCAGGGCGGCAAAGGCATCATTCTTTCAGGCGGCCCTAGCTCTGTAACGGAAGAGGGAAGTCCTCGTGCACCTCAAATTGTTTTTGAGCTAGGTGTCCCCGTTCTAGGCATTTGCTACGGTATGCAAACGATGGCAACTCAATTGGGCGGCGCAGTTGCTTCTGCAGAATCACTTGGTAAAGCACGTGAGTTTGGTTATTCCGAAGTGCGGGCTCACGGCCATACAAACTTACTTAAAGGTATTCAAGACTTTTCTACCGGTGAAGGCCATGGCATTCTGAAAGTCTGGATGAGTCATGGAGATTCTGTCACCACATTACCTCCAACATTTAAGTTGATGGCATCTACTGAGTCGTGCCCGATTGCTGGTATGGCAGATGAAGAGCATCGCTTTTACGCATTCCAGTTTCATCCAGAGGTCACTCATACCATTCAAGGTACAGCGATATTAGAGCGCTTTGTGCACCAAATTTGTGGATGTAAACCAGACTGGGTGATGGGCGATTACATTGCTGAGGCTGTTGGAAACATTCGCAAGCAGGTTGGCAATGATGAGGTCATCCTGGGTTTATCAGGCGGAGTAGATTCTAGTGTGGCAGCGGCATTAATTCACCGTGCTATTGGTGAGCAACTGACTTGTGTTTTTGTTGACCATGGCCTACTTCGTTTAAACGAAGGTGACATGGTGATGGAGATGTTTGCACGCAATCTTGGGGTTAAAGTGATTCGCGTTGATGCAAAAGATCAGTTCATGTCACAGCTTGCTGGCGTTGCTGATCCAGAGGCGAAGCGCAAAATTATTGGTAAAGAATTTGTTGATATCTTCCAAAGCGAGTCAGGAAAGATTAAAAATGCCAAGTGGCTTGCTCAAGGCACTATTTATCCAGACGTGATTGAGTCTGCCGGTAAAGGTAAGAAGGGTGCGCATACGATTAAGAGTCACCATAATGTCGGCGGCTTGCCTGATGACATGCATCTCAAATTACTTGAGCCTCTGCGTGAGTTGTTTAAAGATGAAGTGCGTGAATTAGGCGTTGCTCTTGGTTTACCACGTGAAATGGTTTACCGTCACCCCTTCCCAGGACCTGGTCTTGGAGTTCGCATCTTGGGTGAGGTGAAGGCGGAATTTGCAAGTCTGCTGCAACGTGCAGATGCAATTTTTATTGAAGAGTTACGCAATACGATTGATGAAGTCAGTCAAAAGTCTTGGTATGACCTTACAAGCCAAGCGTTTGCGGTATTTTTGCCTGTGAAATCTGTTGGAGTTATGGGTGATGGTAGAACTTATGAATATGTCGTTGCTCTAAGAGCAGTACAAACGCAGGATTTCATGACGGCACACTGGGCTCATCTGCCCCATGAATTACTCGGCAGGGTATCAAACCGCATTATCAATGAAGTGCGCGGCATCAATCGCGTGGTCTATGACATCAGTGGAAAACCCCCAGCAACCATTGAGTGGGAATAGGTTAATTCACTCTGTGAACGCTCATGATTGAGTTACGAGAATCCGCCCTCACCATTCTGGCAAGTCATGATCCGCAATCTAAAGTAGAGCAATTACATCGCTTGTTTGATGAGTATCACCACCAAGGTATTGGCTTGGATATTTCTCGAACTTTTCTTTTTGACCACCTCAATCTGCCTGGTAGACCTCACAAGCCAGAATTAGTCCCCCCTTTACAAGTGCCCAAGAGAAGAATGGATACCGCCGAAGGCAGGGCAAGCTTATTACACTCGCTTGCCCATATTGAGTTTAATGCGATGAACCTTGCCTTAGATGCTATCTGGCGTTTTCCAGATATGCCTTTGGAATACTATGAAGATTGGCTCAAAGTTGCCAAAGAAGAGGCTTATCACTTCAGTTTAGTAAATGAACATATGCAGTCATTCGGTTTTACCTATGGCGATTTTCCTGCCCATCATAGTTTGTGGGAGATGGTTGAGAGAACAACCGATGCAGTCATCGCGCGAATGGCACTTGTTCCGAGAACAATGGAAGCGAGAGGTTTAGATGCTGTGCCTGGTATTCGGGATCGATTTAAGCAGGCTAAAGATAGTAGAGCAGTCGAAATTTTAGAAATCATTCTTCGTGATGAAATCGGTCATGTATTGATAGGAAATCGTTGGTTTAATTTCTTATGCGTCCAAGATGGTTTATCTCCCATCGCAGCTTACAAAGACTTAGCTAGAAAATATCGTGCTCCAACCTTGCGAGGTCCCTTCAATTTAGTAGCGCGTCAGCAAGCTGGATTTACGCAAGAGGAGCTTGAATTGCTAGGATTGCAAAATGAGTCTCAACCGATTGCTTGCAGCTAGTATGAAAGTCTTAAGCCTCATCCCACCGATGACCCAGCTCAATACGCCGTATCCCTCGACGGCCTATTTGACCGGTTTCTTGAGGTCTCGGCAGATAGATGCAGTTCAAGAAGATCTTGCGCTTGCCTTAGTGCTGGGATTCTTTACACCTCAAGGATTGCTTGAGATCAAAAATGCGGCTCTAGATCTTCCGGAGGAAAATCGTAGCGCTAGCGTGAATTTCTTTCTAGATTATTTTTCAGATTATCAACAAACAATTTCTTCTGTAATTGCATTTTTGCAAGGGCGCGATAGTACGCTTGCCCATCGCATTAATAGCCGTGTATTCTTGCCTGAAGGACCACGCTTCCAATCTCTCGAGGCATTTGATGAAGAGGAGGGCGGTGACTCCTTAGCTTGGGCTTTTGGCGCTCTGGGTTCTCAAGATCGTGCACGGCATTTAGCTACGCTTTACCTTAATGACTTATCGGATGTCTTGAGAGATGCTGTTGATGAGCGCTTTGAATTTGTGCGCTATGCAGAAGCCTTGGCTAGTAGTCAGCCCACTTTTACGCCTTTAGCCCTTGCTCTAGCTGCGCCACCTACTTTAATGGATCAGCATTTACAGCTACTCACCAAAAAAGCAATTGATCAACATCAGCCAAATCTCGTATTGCTCTCAGTTCCTTTTCCGGGGGCGATGTATGCAGCGCTTCGAATTGCGCAAACCATTAAAGTAAATTACCCAAAAATGAATATTGTGCTTGGGGGTGGCTATGTCAATACTGAGCTACGTGAGCTTTCTGATCCAAGAATATTTGATTTTGTTGATTTTATTACTTTAGATTCTGGTGAGAGGCCACTGCTCTCGCTGTTAGAGCATTTGAGTGGTAAGCGGTCTCAAGAGCGACTGGTGCGAACATTTATCCGCACCGCTGATCAAAAAGTCCGCTATATCAAATGGCAAGAGCCCGATATTCCATTTGATGAAGTGGGCACAGCAACTTGGGATGGACTACCGCTTGATTCCTATTTATCTCTCTTAGATATGCTCAATCCAATGCATCGCTTATGGAGTGATGGCCGTTGGAATAAGCTCACGGTAGCGCATGGATGCTATTGGAAGAAATGCAGCTTTTGTGATGTGAGTTTAGATTACATCTCTCGCTATGAAACGGCTTCTGCTAGTGTGTTGGTCGATCGTATTGAGGCTATCGTTGCTGAGACTGGTCAGACTGGGTTTCATTTTGTCGATGAGGCTGCACCACCTAAGGCACTTAAGGCGTTGGCACAGGAGTTAATTGCGCGTCGGGTCATGATTTCTTGGTGGGGAAATATTCGTTTTGAGAAAACCTTCACCCCAGAATTATGTGAGTTGTTAGCGCGTAGTGGTTGCATTGCTATGTCTGGTGGCTTAGAAGTAGCTTCAGATCGTTTATTAGATCTAATGAAGAAGGGCGTATCTGTAGATCAGGTGGCAAAAGTGACTAAGGGATTTTCAGACGCCGGAATTTTGGTGCATGCCTATTTGATGTATGGTTTTCCTACGCAAACTGTTCAGGAAACAGTAGATGCACTCGAGTATGTTCGTCAGTTATTTGAAAACGGCTGTATACAGAGCGGCTTTTTTCATCGCTTTACCTGTACGGTGCATTCTCCTGTAGGGCTAGACCCAAAAGCATATGGGGTTGAGCTCGTCCCATTGCCCCCCATCAGCTTTGCTAAGAATGATGTGATGTTTATCGATCCAACTGGGGTTGATCATGATGCTCTGGGGGTAGGTCTAAAAAAAGCAATTTATAACTATATGCACGGTGTGGGTTTCGAAGAAAAAGCCCACGCTTGGTTTGATTTACCGAATATCCCGAAGGCAAGCGTGCCACGGAATACACTAGCTAAAGTTTTGGGCTGCCAATAAAATTCTGGTTCGTACTTCAATTTGTAATCACAAAGGTATTTGATGTCCTCTATGAATCTATCTAGGCGAACTTTTATGGCAACTGCGGCTTTGGCACCAGTTGCTTGTGGTGGTCTTGCGTATGAGCATGGCATTCCAGTAGCTCAACCAAATCCGCTGCCTGCAGTTCGGCCCCCTCAAGTTGGTCAAGAGTGGACCTATACCCAAAAAGATATGTTCAATGGTCAAACGCTAAATGTTATACAAGAGCGCGTAGCCAGCGTTGGTTCAATGATTACGATTGAGCGAAGCACTGCTAATGGCTATCAGTTGCCCAATGAAACACAGACTTCTTGGGGTATGGTTGCATCAAATCCTCAATGGTCACGTTTGCTCAATTTCAATCCCTCATTACCACTTTGGCCTGAACAGCTTTCGACTGCATGGGCAAAGCAGTTCACCTCTAAATACAGTGTTGCTGGATATCCAGATGCAAAAATGAATTGGCAAGAATATATGAGTGTTCATGGTTGGGAAAAAATCACTGTCCCTGCGGGCGAGTTCATTGCTTTGCGTTTTCAAAATCTGATTAACTATGAGAATGAAGATCCCACTAAAGTGAACTGTATTCGCAAAGAAACTATTTGGTTTGCACCGCAAATTGGCCGTTGGGTAGCAAGGCAAACTTCTGGCTCATTTCAAATTTTGGGTCAGATTGGGGCGGTACTTTCAGAAGATAGTTTTCAGTGGCAGCTGACCTCCTATAAATGACAATACTTAGAAGACTTCTCCTTTTATTCTTGCCTGCCTTATTGGCAGCATGTATTTCAGCTCAGCCTTACCCTGTTGGGACTCCCTTAGAGCAACCCACGGTGATGCCGAAGATCAGAGCGCCTCAGGTAGGGCAAGAGTGGGTCTATAACGTGCGCAATGTCTTTAATCATGAGGTTATTGATGTGCTTACTGAGACGGTAGTTTCTGTAGGTCCACAAGTACGCATTGAGCGCAAGAGTATGAAGCTGGGTGCTTTGCCAGATGAGATTCAGGAGCCTTGGGGCTATATTTTGCAAGATCCGCACTGGATGCCGCCGCAAAAATTCGTTAAACCAATACCACTGTGGCCAGAGCAGTTGGTTGCTGGATGGTCTGGTTTTAATCGTGCTCGCTATCAGGTGTTGGGTCAGTCTGATTTTGATTACTACTGGGGCTTAAATATGAATGCCATAAGGTGGGAGCGAGTCAAGGTGCCTGCTGGTGAGTTCAATACGTTGGTGTACCGAAATGACATCCCATTTTTCACGAGCAATGATTTTTCCCGAGTAGCTAATATTCGTAATGAAGATATGTGGTTTTCACCTGAAATTGGTCGTTGGGTGATTAGGCGCAGCACAGGGCTGTATTTATGGGCTGGCATGACGGGTTGGGGTGAAGCCTTGTCTGAAGACTACTTAGAGTGGGAGTTGTTATCTTGGAAGTGAGCAAAGCGCTTAAAATAGGCGCTTAGCTATGTATACCGTTAAAGAACTCTTTCCAACTCTCCAGGGTGAAGGCGCGCACGCAGGTCGTGCGGCTGTATTTTGTCGTTTCGCTGGTTGTAATCTTTGGAGTGGTCGCGAAGAGGATCGCGCGAGTGCAGTATGTCAGTTTTGCGATACCGATTTTGTGGGAAGCGATGGCATGGGTGGAGGAAAGTTTGACACTGCACTGCAATTAGCCAATGCAATTGAAGCGAGTTGGGTTAGCACTTCCGCGGGACCGCAGCAGCGTTATGTCGTGTTTACTGGTGGAGAGCCACTACTTCAATTAGATGACCCGTTAATTGATGCCCTACATGGCATGGGTTTCTCAATTGCAATTGAGACTAATGGAACCATGAAAGTACCCAAAGGAATTGATTGGGTGTGCGTGAGCCCCAAAGCGGGCTCTGAATTAGTGGTGCTTCAAGCTGATGAAATCAAGTTGGTTATTCCTCAACTTGGCCATACTTCTCTCGAAACCCTCTTGGCTCGTTTTGAGAAAATGGATTACCGACATCGGTTCTTGCAGGCGATGGATGGACCTCTAGTGCAAGAAAATCTAGCCTTAGCAATTGGTTTGTGCCAAAAAAGACCATTATGGCGTTTGAGTGTCCAGACTCATAAAATGATTGGCATACGCTAGCATGAGCGGCACATCCCTTATCCGTATTTAGAAAATCAATATGACCAAAAAACCAGAAGCTATTTCGATTACCAGACGACTTGAATTTGATTCTGGGCATCGCATTCCAAATCATGATGGTCAGTGCCGCCATTTACATGGCCATCGCTATGCGATAGAAGTAACCCTCACTGGCGTTGTTGCTGATCATCCTGGTAAAGCGGATGATGGCATGGTCTTAGATTTTGGTGACATCAAACGTCTGACCAATCAGTATGTGGTGCAAGCTTGGGATCATGCTTTTTTGGTTGCTAGGGAAGATGTTGGGTTGGTGGAATTTTTAAACACCATTCCGAATCACAAAACAGTTGTGATGGAGCATGTGCCAACAGTTGAAAACCTGGCGAGTACTGCCTTTAAATTGTTACAACCCGTTTTCGAAAAAGCATTTGATGGCCGCTTGACCTTATCCTCGATTCGTCTTTATGAAACCCCCAATTGCTGGGCTGATGTTTCCCATTCTTAATTAATACCATATTGACCATGCAAGCACAGCTTGATCGCCAATTTATGCAAGAAGCTATAGAGCAGGCAAAGCTTGCTGCTAATGCTGGCGAAGTTCCAGTGGGTGCAGTCTTGGTGCGAGATGGTCAGATTGTTTCAAGGGGTTTTAATCAGCCCATTGGAAATAGTGATCCAAGTGCCCATGCTGAAATGATTGCTATGCGAGCTGCTGCAGAAACAGCAGGAAATTATCGTTTGCCTGGCACGACGCTCTACGTCACTTTAGAGCCCTGTACGATGTGTGCTGGAGCAATGCTGCATGCTAGGATAGAGCGAGTGGTCTTTGGCGCACGGGATCCAAAAACGGGTGCCGCAGGTAGCGTTCTCAATGTATTCTCGGAAAAGCAGATTAATCATCAGACCCAGGTGGAAGGTGGCATATTGGGTGAGGAATGTGGACAGTTATTACGTGAATTTTTTAAGGAGCGGCGTTGAAGCAAATTCATTTGATTGCTCCTTCAGGAGCTAGTCTAAATACACTGAGCCCCCCAGCTGGAATTGAATGGTTAAGCCAGCAGGGCTACACAGTTGCAAATGCTCAATGTGTTAACCGTGTAGAGCAGCGTTTTGCCGGGACAGATGAGCAACGTTTAGCGGAAATAAATCAACTTGCCAATTTGTCACCAGATACTGCTGTGGTAGTCATGCGGGGCGGATATGGGCTTCATCGACTGCTGCCCAAGATTGATTGGCAGGGGATTGCTCATGCTGTTGAAAAGGGTTTGCTGATCTGCGGACATAGTGACTTCACAGTATTTGAGTTGGGCTTACTAGCAAAGACAGGTGCGATCACTTTAGCTGGGCCTATGCTCAATTTTGACTTTGCTTGCCAAGGAGAGCAGGGCGAGGGCGTTGTGCCAAATGCATTGATGTGGCAGCATTTTCAAACTGCAATTCATGAGCGTCAACTGCAATGCACTGTTGATGCTCCTCAATCCTATCTAAAACAATCCTCAGGCCAGATTACTGGATTGCTTTGGGGCGGAAATCTGACCGTTTTAGCGGGTTTGGTTGGCACGCCTTACATGCCTAGTCTGCAACGAACTCAAGGTGGAATTTTATTTCTTGAGGATGTGAATGAGCATCCTTATCGAATTGAGCGTATGTTCATGCAATTATTAGATGCTGGTATTTTAGATAATCAAGGCGCTATTTTGCTCGGTGGATTTTCAGCATATCGTTTATACGATAACGATCGCGGGTATAACTTAGAGAGTGCATTTGAAGTATTGCGTAAACGCCTTCCAGACCACATTACTGTTTTGACGGAACTTCCTTTTGGACATCAGCCTGATAAGCTCACTTTGCCTGTGGGTGCGCAAGCGCACATTCAATATAACTCAGCAGGCTTTAGTATCAAAGCTTCGTGGTGACGCACTCATGAGTCGAGACCCTCTAATGAAAGTACTATTCTTTCTAACCAGCATTCTGATTGCGAGCAGTGCTATGGCTACTGAAGAACCGAAATTTACTCTCCTAGAAAAGTCAGAACCATTTGAATTGCGCGCCTATGCCCCCCAAATCGTAGCTGAGGTATCTGTCGATGGTGATTTGGACGACGCTTCTAGTCGAGGCTTTCGCCTCATTGCAGCCTATATTTTCGGCAAAAATCAGGTGAGTGAAAAGATCGCAATGACAGCACCTGTTGGGATTGAGTCAGGCGCTAAACAAACTAGTGCAAAGATCGCAATGACAGCGCCTGTTGGGATTGAGGCTGATCAATCTCAAAAATCTGGTGCCAATCAGTGGCTAGTTTCTTTTGTGATGCCCTCTGAGTACACGCTGGAGACTTTGCCTAAACCCCTAAATAACCAAGTAAAAATTAGACAAGTGCCCGCTGAAAAAAGGGCTGTTATTACTTTCTCTGGGTTTTATGGTGAAGATACCGTAGCCCAAAAAACCAAAGCACTAGAAGATTGGATGAAGTCCAAGAATTTGCAAGCCGATGGTTCACCGCAGTTTGCTCGCTACAACCCACCATGGACACTTCCTTTTTTGCGCCGTAACGAAGTCATGATTCGTGTGCGTGATTAATCCAATATCTTCAGTATTAACTCTTCAGTCTTAAGCTTCAAAACTCTTTAGTAAAAACTTTGCGCCATGATCCTGACCAAGCACTTTAACTAGTGTGGGTAGGCTTTGGGCTAGCTGGTTTTCTAATGTCCATGGCGGATTAATGATGAACATGCCGCTAGCTTGAAGACGACGCTCTTTGGGGGCATTCTCAACCCGCAGTTCTACATGTAACCATGAGCGCTTGTGAAGAGCAGCAATCTTCTTCATGCGATCCGGTAGCGCTGCTGACTCTCTTCTCGAGAGGATGGGGTACCAGATGGCATAACATCCTGTTGCAAAACGGTGCAATGCCTCTTCCATTGCGATTTCTAAATGTCGGTAATCTTGCTTATCTTCATAGGATGGATCAATGAGAACGAGTCCTCGTCTACTGGGGGGTGGCAGCAACCCCTTTAGTCTAGAAAAGCTGTCTTCAGCATAGATATCAATTTGCTTAGCTTGTTTAAGCTGTGCAATATTGTGGCGCAAGATATCGATTTCTTTAGGATGGAGTTCAAACAGTTTTAGCCGATCTTGAGCCCTTAACAGGCGAGCTAAGATAAATGGCGATCCTGGATAAATATCAATCTTGCCAGAAGGATTTTCTGCTTGAACCAATTTGAGATAATCATCTAAACCCTCACACAATGGGTTTTCTACCGCATATTGACTCAGACGCAAGATGCCACCATCAGCTTCTTTGCTCACACTGGCAAATCCGTCAATTAAGCTATAAATTCCCGCACCCGCATGGGTATCGATAATAGTGAGAGCACCGGGCTTCTCTTGTAAATACCTCACCAGATGAATCAGTACGAGATGCTTGAGAATATCTGCATGACTACCTGCATGAAAGGCATGTCGATAGCTAAACATAGTTACCTTGCTTTAGGTATTTGCGCTTGAATAAATCGCACAAGGGTAATACCGACTAAAAGGACGCAGGCATATTGCAATGATTGATTTAACGAAGAGTCTAATGTTTGCGTGAGTAAAACATAGATTGCTCCTAATCCACCAAGCGCCAATAAGCGTGGAATGATTTTGTCCGGAGCAAATTGGGTTTCTGGTACGTATTGCACTAATGCGGCGCCAATCATGCCAGACCAAATTCCAATCGCAGAGCCTGCCAATACATCAGTAAACCAATGGGCGCCGAGGGCATTTCGGGAGAGGCCGCACAGGCTTGCTAGTACAAATATCCACCAGATTGAGCTACGCCTATCGCGACTCAGTGCAAAATAAATCCCTGCAGCAACCGAAAAAGCAGTGAGGGTATGACCAGATGGCATAGCACGGTGGAGTAGCGGCTCTCCTACTCGGTAAAAGTCCTCGACCGACAAAATACTTGCTGGCCTTGGAAGGGAGAGAAGGGTTTTAAAAGTGACGCTCACAATGCCGCCAATGGCAGAAGCAAGGAGTCCAGCACAAAGCAGTCTAGGCGCTAAAAGTAATAGTGGAAAGCAAAGCGCAAAAACTCCCCAGCCATTACCTAAAAACGTCAACCATGTCCAAAGAGTATCGGGAAGCAGTTGGGTGTATCGATTGATTAATAAGAAGGTGGGGGTTTGTAATTCACCAAAATACAGCGCCATGGAAATGCCCATAGGCAAAATTGGAAAAATCCAAGCCCAGACAGGTGCAATACCAAAAAACGATTTGTCCTGCCGGCTCATACGTCTCAGCGAGCTCTCGCTTGATCAGCATCATTCAATTGCAATACCATTTTTTCCAATACTTGCGCTACTGTAATTGCCTGCATACAGACATTGTTTTGGCAAGGCGTTTTACGATGATTTGCGGCACTAACACAAGGTGAGCACGCTAAGTTAGCCGTAATGGCGATTGACTTTCCGACTGAGCCATACAGGGCTGGAGTCTCAGGTCCAAACAGTACAACTGTTCTTAGTGGGGTTACAGCAGAAAAGTGACCCGGTCCAGAATCATTGGTCACCATGATATTCGATAGCGTGTAGAGCGGTGGTAACTCAGCAAAGGAAACTTGACCTGCAAAATTAATGGCATTTCTTACGTTTGCTACGACACGAACTTTTTCTACATACTCAAATTCTGCAGGTGAGCCAGTAATCAGAATTAGGTCATCCGGATAGCGTTGATTTAATGCTTGAATTAATTCAGAGAAACGCTGTTGGGCCCAACGCCTTTGCGGGAGAAGTTCACTGGCATTCGGATTTACTAAGATGAGACGTTGCTTACCTTGGGTAAATGGAATGTTAGCTTCAGAAGCTAGTTTTTCAATACGGTCTTTAACCTTGCTTAATACTGCTGGATCAATTACCGCTTGTTCTAGTTTGACTTCAGAGTCTGAGATATGAATCTTACTGAACGGCACTTCAATCTCTTTGGCATATGCCGCATGGATTAACGATAAGAAATTCTTGGTGATATGAATATGGGGGTTGTAGTGCACTTTGCGAGTGAGCATAAATCCTCGCCACAAGCCTTCACCATGAAAGATATGATAGCCAACACGGCGACGGGCTCCACACAGTCCTGTTAGTAGCGCTGTAAAGCGTGAAAACAATTCCAAATCAATGACAGTATCAATTCGATGCTTACGTGCCACGATGAGAAATTTGAGCGTATCTGTAATTAACCCACCCAGGCTAGACGAGTCGATTGTAAAAATATTTTCGGGCTTTACTGTATTAAGCAGCGTTAAGCTGGCCCGATTGCTTTTAAATATGAGGAAAAATAATTCAGCACCACGTGCTTGTGCATTGCGCATGGCTGGGTCGACTAAGATCGCACTACCCATCTCCGAGAGCTCAATAAACAGTAATTTTTTGGGCTTATCTAGCGGAGTAGAAAAAACATTTTTGATGCCATCTATTAAGGCAACAATCGGGCTGATGACTGCGCATAGCGGAACTCCGACCAAATGGTCGATAGTACGCATGGTATTAACGCTAATGCTCATAGTGAAAGTAGAGGAAATTATTTCCGTTTTAATAAAAAGTAAGCACCCGGCAAGACTGATACTACGGTAATGGCGCCAAAGCTGATCGATGCAAGAACTGTCATGGACGGATTTACGCTCCATAAAGCCAGCACTGAGGAAAGGGTGGCTTCCCGCAGTCCCCAGCCTGAAATGCTGATAGGCAGCATTAACAACAAACTCAGTGCCGGTAGTCCAATCATCAGACTGGCAATCGGAGCCTCTGTGCCGTATGCACGCAAGCAGCAGAAAAAAGTAAATATCAACAGCAGGTGAATACAGACAGCGAAGCTTGCTTGAGCCAGATTAAAGGGCCATGCAAAGGCAAAACGAATTCCCGGCAATGCATTTGTCATCTGAAAGCGCTTGAGAACTTTCATGAGGAAATTGCTAGTTGGTTTTAAGGTTAGACCTAAAGAGAAAATCAGACCAATTGCCAGCATGATGCCTAAAACGGCATAGCCTAAATCTCCACCCCAAACAGCTAAGGTAGTGCCGCCAATAATGAGGCCAATACCGCCAAGGATGTTGTTACCAGCAAGACCGATGAGACGATCAACCAATACCATGGCAAAGCTAAGACGCAGTTTTGGTGTGGCATGCTCTAAATCTACTTCATGGTGAAGCTCTTCATTCAACTCTTTTTCACCAACAAGTGAACCGGATTTATCTAAGTGTGCTGCAGTAATGGCGCGATAACTATCGCCACCTAAAGTGCTTGGTAGACCTTGATTGACTAATGCACCTGAAAAGTAAAGCAAGATGTAGCTTCTCAAGCGTCCTTGAAATCCCACTTTACGCATTAATAAAGCCCAGCGTAGCCCCCCACAAAAACAGGCAGTTGATGCGCTGAGTAGGGCAGCCAAAAACCACATAGGTTCCATTTGAATATCAGATTCAAAGATGGCATGCCAATCAATTCCACTGGTAGCCTTCCATAAAAGCCCAATAGAGAGGAGGATGCGAATTGTAGGCCAGGCACGTTTGAGAGCTGATTTCCATCCCGGAGTAGGCTTGGATGTCGGTTTCGATTGTGAACTCATAGGCGTAAGGATAATGCCTTGCGCACCTAAGGTCTTGAAATCTAGGGAATTAGCGGGCTAAACCCGTGTTCTGCCAGTTGCGGCAAAGGCTGTAATCAAATTTGGATAGAGCTTGACCAAAGCGGGTAATTTCTAGGCTGTCTAGGGGCCTGCACTCCTCGAAGGCAGCTTGACCCCCAATGGGTGGGCTAAAGGCCATCCCAGACCAATTTATGAGCAGGACACTGGCTCCGTTAGGAAGTGCTCCGAACCATAGGTCAAATTGATCTTTGCGCTCATCTAGAACAAATACGGGCAGTGGCTGGGCATACCAAGCTGCGCGACTACCTAAAGTCCAATTTTGTACAGCAATTCCATTGACCTGATTAGCTTGTGCCAATTGTGCCGCTTTTTGACCGGCAATCTTCCATCCATATAGATCTGCAATCGGGTTAGATTTAATCAGACTTGTATTGATTCCACCGGCTAATACAAAGCCAAAGCCTAATAAGCAAAGGACGACTTGCCCAATGAAAAAGATGCGAATCCATGAGCGATGATGCATGACCCACGCTTTAGCTATGCCAATTCCAGCAAAGGGGGCCAGACAAAACCAGGCCGGTGTAGTCCAGTGTGGCAGACCACCACCACCCGATAGCGTCGCAAAAATGGCAAAAGGTATCAAAAAGAAGCTCAATAAAGACAGGAGAGTTATTTTTTGGGTATTGACACAGTGCTTGAGAAATACGTAAGCCCCAATCATCAACAGGGGCCCAAAACTAAGAATCTGAATTCCAAGATATGCCCCCACTTTGCGCCACATCCAAGCGCCACCACTACCATGGGCAATTTGATACTTGAATGAAATCCAATCATTGACCCAGTTCCAATAAAGCACTGGACTA
>JBFZCO010000100.1:0-7793 GCA_041307885.1 Burkholderiales bacterium
CAACTTCCCCATGTTGTCAATTACGACCTACCAAATGTTTCCGAAGATTATGTTCATCGGATTGGTCGTACTGGAAGAGCTGGGTCTAACGGGGTTGCAGTATCTTTGGTATGCGTTGATGAGCATCAAATGCTCAGAGATATTGAAAAGTTAATTAAACAAAAACTTCCTCAAGAGGTGATTGCCGGTTTTGAGCCAGACCCCAATGCAGTTGCCCAACCTATTCAATTGCGTAGTCAACAACACCAACAATCCAGAAAACCTCGACCAGCTGGTGCCGGTGGAAATGGTGGAAACCGCGGTAATAAGCCTGCGGCTAAAAATAGTAATGCGCCTAAGCGAAGTTTTAGTCGTTAATTTTCAGCTAAGATTACCTTCACGATGAATATAACTAATGTTAAGGAGCCTCGTCTCACCTCCCTCTCACATGGGGGTGGTTGTGGGTGCAAAATTGCCCCTGCCATCTTGTCGGAAATACTCAAGAGCGTCCCTCAATTGCCCTTTCCAAAAGAATTGCTTGTTGGTATAGAGACCTCAGATGACGCGGCCGTCTATCAAATCAATGACTCGCAAGCGATTGTTGCTACAACCGATTTTTTTATGCCCATCGTGGATGATCCTTTTGATTTTGGAAAAATTGCAGCCACCAATGCAATTAGCGATATCTATGCAATGGGAGGCACCCCACTATTTTCCCTAGCGTTAGTAGGTATGCCCATTAAAGTCTTATCTAACGCAACCATTGCACGCATTCTAGAAGGTGGCTCAGAAGCTTGCCGTATGGCTGGCATCCCCATTGCTGGAGGCCACACCATCGATTCAGTAGAGCCCATCTATGGACTAGTTGCTATTGGCATCGTTGATCCAAAGCGCATCAAAAGCAATGCCAGCGCTCAGGCAGGCGATGTTCTTATTCTGGGCAAGCCATTAGGAGTGGGCATCCTATCAGCTGCACTTAAAAAGGATTTACTAGGAGATGCGGGTTATCAAGAAATGATTGCTAACACGACTAAGCTTAATTCTGCTGGTCCCTATTTGGGAAAACTAGCCGGCGTACATGCTCTAACGGATGTCACTGGTTTTGGTCTAGCCGGTCATACACTAGAGATTGCGCGCGGCTCACAATTGAGTGCACGCATTCTTTGGGGCAAAGTTCCCCTCTTGTCTCAAGTACAAGAATTCGCAGACCAAGGCATCATTACTGGCGCCTCTGATCGTAACTGGCAAAGCTATGGTCAGTCAGTTGCATTACCTGATAACTTTAGTGAGGCACAAAAGGCATTGCTGACTGACCCTCAAACTAGTGGTGGCTTATTAGTTTCTTGCGACCCTACTTCCACCAAGGAAGTATTGGACATTTTTAAAGAGCATGGATTTGAAACTGCCAGCATCATCGGGGAAATGGTTGCCAAGCAAGAGCATGATCTCCAGCTGATTCTTTAGACTCCTAAACTCATCTAAGGCAAATAATGGTTAAAGTGATTGGTTTAATCGCACTAAATGACTTGAGTGCTTTTGAAGAATATCGTAGCCAAGTGGGTCAAACTGTAGAGCTATACGGCGGCAAAGTAGCCTATCGTGGCACAGCTAACTCACCACTATGGAATGAGCTCGCTTGCGACCCTTTTGGTGCATTTGTAGAGTTAGAGTTTGCAGACTTAGCGAGCGTCACAGCTTGGTCCACTAGCGATGAGTATCAAAGTCTGGTGCCCGTGAGAAGCAAAGCAATGAAACTGACTTTATTTACCGTCTCGGCATAAAAAAAGCCCAGCTCCTTTTGAGGGCTAGGCTTTATTTTGTAGCTAAAGAGTCTGAATGCTAGGCACTGCTCAGAAGATTTACTTCTTTGCTTCCATCGCCTCTTTAGCTGCAGTAATTTCTTTACGACGCTCTTTGCAAGCACCAGCAATTTCTTGCAAGGCTTTACGAGCACGAGCAGCAGATGCTTTTATACCCTTTTCAATGAACTTCTCGTTTTCTGCCTTATACGTTTCAAAAGCAGCTAACAATGTATCGTGTTGTGACATCTGGTCTCCTATCAATCAAATAAATGTTCAATACCAACAACGCATTCAGTATATCCCCAGAAAAAGTAATGAAAATATAGTCGCAAATAAGGGATAACGCTTAGATGACAAATATCCCCGAAAATAGCTAAAACATTAAAAAATACTGGAGACCCCCATGAAAATCAGAAATACCCCTGTTTTTTGATATCAAATCCCTATTTCAAGGGGTTTAGCTCAAGATTTAAATACCCGGTACATCGACCGATTACGAGAACCATTTACTAAGAGCCTATATGTCTATTCAGAAACAAGATTACTCATTTGTACGCAACAAACTACTTAATAAAGAAGATCTAGCCTTTTTAGATGTTCGCGAAGAGGGCCCTCACGCCGAAGAGCACCCCCTATTTGCAGCTAATTTCCCGCTTTCGCGCTTAGAGATCGACGCCTATAGCAAGCTCCCCAGAAAAGATGTGGCGATTGTCACCCTAGATGATGGTGAGGGATTTGCGCAACTCGCCGCAGAGCGCTTGACAGCTTTAGGCTTTTCTAATGTCTCCATCTTTAGCGGTGGGATAAGCGCCTGGAAGGCGGCAGGTGGCGAAGTATTTAGGGATGTGAATGTGCCGAGCAAGTCCTTTGGCGAGCTCGTTGAATCTAAAAGACATACGCCTTCTCTATCAGCTCAAGAAGTAAAGCAATTACTCGATAACCATGAAGATGTTGTAGTGGTGGATGTGCGTCGTTTTGATGAATACCAAACGATGAGCATCCCAACCGGTATTAGCGTGCCAGGCGCTGAACTGGTATTACGGATTCCAGAAATAGCGCCAAATCCCAAGACCAAGGTCATCGTCAATTGCGCTGGCAGAACACGCAGTATTATTGGGACGCAATCACTCATTAATGCTGGCATACCTAATGAAGTCAATGCATTACGCAATGGCACGATTGGTTGGACTTTAGCTGGCCAAGAGCTTGATAAAGGTGCCAGTCGTCGGTTTTCTGAGGTCAGTGAATCTACAGCGCTTGAGGCTGCACAACGCGCTCGTAGCGTGGCTGATCAGGCTGGCGTTAAAAGAGCGACGATGGCCGATGTAGGGCAATGGCAATCCCAAACTGGGCGCACTACCTATTTCTTTGACCCAAGAACACCCGAGGAATATGAGGCAGGACATTTACCGGGTTATCGATCTACTCCGGGCGGACAGTTAGTTCAGGAAACTGAAATGGTTGCTCCCGTCAGAGGGGCACGTATTGTATTGGCAGACCCTGGTGGCGTGCGCGCTAATATGCCTGCTTCTTGGTTGGCGCAGATGGGCTGGGATGTCTATGTACTAGATGGAATTACAGCAGCGCAATTAACTGAAAAAGGCCCCTGGAAAGCATCACTGCCAACAATGCCTGCAACACCTGCTGTAGATGCAAAAACTCTAGACACATGGCTCAAAACTGATCAGCAAACCGTAGTCATCGACTTTAGTACTCATGCAAATTATGTAAAAGGACATATCCCAGGAAGCTGGTTTATTTTGCGCTCGCAACTTGCAAAAGATATTGTCAATCTTCCTGCCGCCAAACGATATGTTCTCACTAGCGGCCCTGCTGAGTTGGCCCTGTTCGCCGCAAAGGAGTTTTCGTCTTTGTGTAATTCGGAAATATTTACTTTAACTGGTGGAAATACCGCATGGCAGAGCGCTGGGTATGAGTTAGAAAAGGGCCCTAGTCATTTGGCATCACCTGCGCTTGATCGATACAAGCGACCTTATGAAGGCACTAACGTTGACCCTGCAGCAATGCAAGCTTATCTCGATTGGGAATTTGGTTTAGTCGCCCAATTGGGTAAAGATGGAACACACCATTTTTGGGTGCTATAAGGATGGTTCGGCCACGAATAGGCATTATGACCACACTGATATTCGTGGCAACTCTTACCTCATGCGGTCGTGATGATTACACTACTTGGACCTGTAAAGATGTTGCTGGCCAGAAGCAGACCATGATCCTAAGACAAGCGCAAATGTCTTTTGAGAACTTACAATTTAACTACTGTGGCAGTCTTGGCCCTAAAAGTTATTTTGATCTAAAGTGCCCTCCCCTACCTCAAGATTCAAGCAAGGTATTTACACCCAGTAATGGCGAACTGATTAGCAATGGCCAAAGCTACCAATGTAATGCCCTCTAAAGAGAAAAATCCTCTCAGCCCAAAAAAGTTACTCCTAAGTAAGTGGACTGCTATTCATCCAGTCAAAAAAAGGAAGCATTTTTTGGTTAGCAAAGTCATTACACCCGACTCCCCAGAAGATCCCATTGAATATGTAGAGCTTGAGGCTGTCTTTGATCACTGGGTGCAGACTATTCCATGGCGGCAATTAAGTGATAAAGAAATCTGGCGCCAGGGATGGGTATAAAAAAACCGCCCACAAAAGTAGGCGGTCGGGCATTGCAACCTAATGAAGAAAAAATTTACTTCGCTTTTTTCTTGGTCTCTGAGGTCTTTTTAAGATGGTCTTCGATGTTTTTCTCTGCAGCATCGGCAACTTGATTCACAATCTTTCTGCCTTCCTTAAACATCTTCTGTCCAGCAGTCGACATCTCATGTACAACCTTGGATAGTTTATCTGCATGACCTGGAATT
The DNA here is from genome assembly GCA_041307885.1 of Burkholderiales bacterium. GTDB lineage: Bacteria > Pseudomonadota > Gammaproteobacteria > Burkholderiales > Burkholderiaceae > Polynucleobacter. Next base: position 4,648 of record JBFZCO010000100.1, read on the forward strand.
TTGCTCTCTGCATCTTCGAGCCAGCCCACTAAAGAGGAGCGCACCTTTTCCAAATGCTTTTCGGTTTCATCTGCAGCATCGTCACCAAGATCTTTGAGCACTGACTTTACTTTCTTCTGATACATAGTGACTCTTTTTGAAGCCTCTTTGCTCGCCTCTTCCTGCAAATCCTTTAGTTTTTCGAGATCATTCTTGGCAGCAGATTTAGCACTCTCTAACGCATTTTTCATGCCCCATTGCATTTCAGCTAAATGTGATTCGCTTAGTTCTTTAGCGGCATCAAGCAGCTTATGGGAATAGTTAAACAACTCTTTAGCCTTCTCTTGTTGCCACGCCTGAATTTCTTTATGGTTCATGCTTTTCTCCTTTGTCAAAATAGGTTTCACTTCTGCAAAACGGATACTTCCACTCTATACCGAAATGATGACAAAGCCAATCTCCTCTCTATTTAGCCTTAAAATGAGGCTATGAGCACTCAAAAATCGCCTTATGAGCTAATTGGTGGACCCGAAAAGGTCGATGAATTGGTGGATCGTTTTTATGATCTGATGGATTTAGAGGAATCCTTTGCTGAGTTACGAGCAATGCACCTCCCTGACCTGACGAGCTCACGAGAAAAACTTAAACTATTTTTATCGGGCTGGTTAGGTGGTCCAGATACATACTCGCCTAAACATGGGCACCCGATGTTGAGAGCACGTCATCTTCCCTTTGCAATTGGACAAAAAGAGCGTAATCAATGGTTAGCTTGCATGTACCAAGCATTAGAAGATTGCGAAATTAGCGGTGAACTCGGTGCAAGACTAGAAAAGTCTTTTTTTAATACTGCAGACTGGATGAGAAATCAGCCTAACTGACTTCTCATTAATTTATGTGTCTTAAAGTGCATGTGCGCAGGCGAAACCACTAGCCCAGGCCCATTGAAAATTATGACCTCCAAGATGGCCTGTGACATCAACACATTCCCCGATAAAGTAAAGTCCAGGATGCTTACGAGACATCATCGTCTGCCCATCTAGCTCCTTGGTATCAACACCCCCCAACATCACTTCAGCTTTTTTCCAGCCAAGAGTTCCAGCAGGCTTTACTGACCAGTTGGTAATGAGCTCTTTTAGCGCTTGACGATCTTTCTTAGAGACCTCTGCCCATTTACGACCAAGCAAGTTCTTTTGCTCGGCAAATGCCTTAGCTAATCTCAGCGGCATTACTGATGCAAGAATATTTTCGGTGAGCTTTAAGCGATTATCTTCATGATTAAAAAGGTCATCACAGTTAAATTGTCCATTTGCCTCCACAGCGCCTAGCCAATCAATATGAATGGTTTCACCCTCTGTCCAATAACTACTAGCCTGAAGGACTGCTGGGCCTGATAGGCCCTTATGCGTCAGAAGTAAATCCTCATTAAATCGACAAGCGCCATAACGATTGCCCTTCGATCCGGCAGCAATTCTCACTGGTAGACTAAGACCTGCTAAGGCATTCAGGTTTTCAAATTCGCCAGAGGTGAAAGAGAGCGGCACTAGAGCTGGACGAGGCTCAATCACTTGATGATCATATTGTTTAGCAATATCTAATGAAAAAGCAGTTGCCCCAATTGCAGGTACTGGTAAACCACCGGTAGCCATAACGACAGAATGGGTTCGCTCCGTAGTGCCATCTGTCTTAATTAACCACTCACCAGCCTCGTGAGAGATGTCATTCACTTTCACTGGATGGCGAATCAGCACATTACCCTTGGCGCACTCTCTCATTAACATCTCAATGATTTGCTTAGCAGAATCATCACAAAACAACTGGCCTTGATGTTTCTCGTGATAGGCAATGCGATAAGATTGCACAAGCTTAATAAATTCTTGCGAGGGATAGCGCGCTATGGCGCTTTTTACAAAATGGGGATTAAGTGATAAGAAGTTAGCAGGGCTACTGTGCAAGTTCGTAAAATTACACCTACCACCACCACTGATCCGAATTTTTTCACCTAAAACCTCGGCATGATCCAGCACCAATATTTTTTTACCGCGTTGTCCAGCAACACCGGCACAAAATAAACCTGCAGCCCCGCCACCAATAATGATGGCATCCCATGGTTTACTCATACATCACTTAAAACGCTCAATCACTTCAGCGGGGATATTGAGTTTTTCCATATGTCTACGCGTATAAGCCTGGCGGAAATTTTTGGTCATCGAAATCATGACTGATGCTGTCCAAGCAAATGCAAACATACCAGAAAAGGCAATGATGACTGCAAGCATCTTCCAGCCATTGGGCAGTAAGTCATCCATAAATCCCATAGCAGTATAGGTGCTGCCACTAAACAAAATACTCTCCCCTAAATTGGGCAAGAGCTTAAACAGCCATAATGAAATTCCCCACAAAATAATTTCAAAGATATGGGTTAAGAATAAACAGAGCACGCTAGTGTAGAAAGTTAAAGCAACTGCAGAGTAACGGTGCTCGCTTAAGTACAAAAATGATTTAACCTCATAGCGCTTAGCAATCTGCACAAGCACTACTCCATGAATCAACATGATGACGAGTAACATCACAATGCCAAATATATAGGCTGGTAGATCAAGTTCTGTTGTCAAAGACATAGCGTTATCAATAGTTATATTGGCCTATTTTATAGCCTATCACCCCAACTGATACCAATCCTGTATAACTGTCCACGCCTCTTGCGCAGTTTCCACAAAATGAATTAACTCCATATCTGCTTTTTCTATCACACCATGCTTAAGCATCTGTTGAAAGTTAATCACTTCACACCAAAAGTCCCGACCGACTAAGATAATTGGAAAAAGCTCTACTTTTTTTGTCTGCATTAAGGTTAATACCTCAAAGAGCTCATCAAAAGATCCAAATCCACCTGGGTAGGCCACAATCGCCCTAGCCCTAAGCATGAAATGCATTTTACGAATGGCAAAATAATGGAAGCGAAAACTCAGCCCTTCTGTAATAAAGGGATTTGGATGCTGCTCACGTGGCAGGCTAATATTAAAACCAATCGTTTGATCCCCAGCTTCAAATGCACCTCGGTTAACTGCCTCCATAATGCCTGGCCCACCACCAGTGGCAATATGCAGCTTATTGCGATTTTCATCCTGAGTAGCGTTATAGCGAGCCACAATGGCTCCAAACTCCCT
>JBFZCO010000101.1:0-35883 GCA_041307885.1 Burkholderiales bacterium
CTAGTATCAATCACGGTGCCGCTTGCCGGAATCGAACTGGCGACCTTTTCATTACGAATGAACTGCTCTACCAACTGAGCTAAAGCGGCCTAGAGAATTGGAATGATTGCCCTTGATGCTACCGGAATCGGTCCAATAGCTTTTTACTGTGCTTGTCTAACTTGGAGGAGTCTTTAATTAAAAATTGCAGGCCATTAGAGTCGGCAATCAATAAGGTATTGCCTGAAATACGACGGATATCCTCCTCTGCCTTGAGGCGGATTCTGGTAGGCCCATGATCTGTTTCAATATCCCAAATGCTTGGAGTGGCAAAGGTAGAAACCTGCTTGATTTTATAGATGACAGGCATAAATTCGCGAGCCACCATTTCCTCTTCGATCAATGCAAGCTCTGCCTCTGGGATTAACTCTAGAGTGTCGAACCAGCACAATTCTTTTCCTGAAGGGTCCATGATCGAAATACCCGCATCTGGAGCGGTAATCGGAAACGCTCTTACTGGATAAACGCCAACATGACGCTGCCCACTGCTGTCAATGAACACTAGTCGCCCAAGAGAATCGCGCTCTAGTGAGTGGGTCTGCAAATACTGACTCATACCCCGCCCCCAGTTTGCTTAGCCAACACTTCCAAGCCCTCTATTTCTTTTTCTCTCTCGTTCTGCTCAATACTCTCGCCAATAGCCCCGCCTTCAACGAGCTCAGCCGCATGACGCAATTGAGCTTGATACAAAGCGTAATAAGCCCCTTGAGATTCCATTAATTGATCATGCGAACCAATTTCAACAATCTCACCTTTATCAAGGACCACTAAGCGATCTGCTTTTCTCAAAGTAGAAAGACGATGGGCAATTGCGATAGTTGTACGGCCCTTCACTAAGTTATCTAAAGCCCGCTGAATTTCTTTTTCCGTAGTCGTATCGACCGAAGAAGTCGCTTCATCCAAAATGAGTATTGCTGGATTAATTAACAATGCACGGGCAATAGAAATTCTCTGACGCTCACCTCCAGACAATGATTGACCACGCTCACCTACCAAGGAGTCATAACCCAAAGGTAAGCGTAAGATAAATTCATGGGCATGGGCAGCGCGTGCTGCTTCAATAATTTGCGCACGAGTGGCATCTGGTTTGCCATAAGCAATATTTTCTGCAATGGTGCCAAAGAATAAGAACGGCTCTTGCAAAACCAAACCGATCTTTTTGCGATAGTCCGCGATTCTGATGCTGCGAATGTCACGTCCGTCAAGCATGATTGAACCAGAGCTAACATCATAAAAACGGCAAATCAAATTGACCAAAGTACTTTTACCTGAGCCGCTATGACCTACTAAACCAATCATTTCACCTGGGGCAATATCTAAATCGATCCCTTTGGTAACTGCTCGGTTGCCATAACGAAAACCTACGTTATGCAAGGAGATTTGACCTTTAACCTCGCCCAATGGAGCTGGGTTAATCGGCTCCGGAACACTTGAGACGTGATCCAAGATATCAAAAATACGCTTGGCCCCTGCTGCAGCCTTTTGAGTATGAGAAACGATACGACTCATCGAATCAAGGCGAATATAAAAACGACCGATATATGCCAGGAAAGCAATTAATACACCAACGGTCACTTTTTGATGCGCAACCTGCCAAATACCAAAACCCCAAACCACTAATAAACCTGTTTCAGTTAATAAGGTCACTGTTGGGGAAAACAATCCCCACACGCGATTAACACGATCATTAATTTGGAGATTATGTTTATTGGAATCTACAAAACGTTTTAGTTCGCGATCCTCTTGTGCAAATGCCTTGACCACCCGAATTCCAGGAATCGTATCAGCCAAGATATTGGTCACCTCAGACCAAACGCGATCAATCTTTTCAAAGCCAAAACGTAACTTGTCACGCACAACATGAATCATCCACACAATAAATGGTAATGGCGCTAAAGTTACCAAAGCCAATAGTGGATCAATCGATACCAGTATTGCCGCAGTCATCGTAATCATGATGACATCTGTAGCAAAATCTAATGCGTAAAGAGAAAGAAAAACGCAGATGCGATCTGTCTCAGCACCGATGCGAGCAATTAAGTCACCGGTTCTTTTTCCTCCAAAGTATTCCAAAGAAAGTTTGAGTAAGTGCTCAAAAGTAGTATTTCGCAAATCTGCGCCAATACGCTCACTGACCAATGCTAATAAATAGGTTTTCCACCAACCCAATCCCCATGCCACTATGGCCGCAATAAATAAAGCTATTAAGTATTTACTAGCCAAACTAAAGTCAATCGGATTACCTTTTTCATAGGGAATCAACACATTGTCCATCAGGGGCATCGTTAAATACGGCGGAATCAAAGTTGCACCAGTCGACAACAGTGTTAATACAAAGCCCAAGAAAAGGTCTTTTTTATATGGTCTTGCAAAGCGCCATAGTTTTAATAAAGTCCAAGTTGAGGGTGGCTGATCATCTTCTGGATCACAGGTAGGGCAAGCATCGGAGCTCACTGGCTTTGGACTTAAGCAAACTGGGCAAACTTGCTTATCGAATTCGCCAGCCTCAGGCTGGCTTTGTTGCTGTCCTCGTGCAAGCTGCCTGAAGCTTAACTCTAAGCGCAATACTTGGGGGTTGACTGCTAGGGTGAAGTACCAGGTACGTAAAAGCCTATCAGCCGCCTCTAGCTTAAGATGCCCAACACCAGCATGATCACCATGAACAAGGCGCTCATCCGCATGAGTCAACCAAGCCTCTAAGACCTGTCCATCAGTCCAAAACAAACCTGCCTGTGTCAGTACCAGCAAGCTTTTTTCGAAGCGAAAATCAGCGCCTAAATCTAGCTCAACCCATGCCAAAGCAGCCTCTAAATGAGGAATTGGGGTTTTTAAGGTCGCCAATGCTGCTTGCCAATACGCAGGCATTGCAGGAACATAAGGTTGGATTTCTGGCTTCATTGACCTTAAAAGTATAGTGGAGCTGGCTTGTTTAGATTTATTCACTTTGTCAACTTAGCTGGCCTGAAAGCCGTTAAATTAATAAAGTAAGCTTATTTATGCATTTTTGATAATTTTGTGGATTTCCAATAACAACTAAAAATAGAGAGACTGTCTTAAGTATCCTCGCCACCCATGGCGCTGATCCTTGCGATACCTTACATGCCCCAACTATTAGATAAATCGATCGAGATTCTGAGCGTAAAGCACCTCAGAGGTCCCAATATGTGGACCTACTACCCCGTCATTGAGGCGTGGATCGATATTGGTGATCTTGAGGACTACCCCTCTAACCTCATTCCGGGTTTTTATGACCGCTTAGTAAAGGCCCTGCCCAGCCTTCAAGAACACCGTTGCAGTTATGGTGAACCAGGTGGATTTCTCAAGCGAGTTGAAGAAGGTACCTGGCCTGCCCACATTCTTGAACATCTCACATTGGAATTACAAAATCTCGCCGGTATCCCAGGTGGTTTTGGTAAGGCGAGAGATGGCGATAGACGCGGTGTCTATAAAGTCATGGTGAGCGCGAATAATGAAGAAGTCACCGTCAATGCGCTCAAGCATGCACGCGACTTATATCTGGCTTTAGCCCAAGACACTCAAGATCCCGTTGCCTTAGTCAATGAGATCATTGAGAGCTTGCGTGATCTTGGAGATGATTTATTACTAGGACCAAGCACTGCCTGCATCGTCAATGCAGCTGAAGAGCGAGGCATCCCCTCCATTCGCCTATCAGAGGGGAATTTAGTTCAACTAGGTTATGGCGCAAAGCAACGCCGTATTTGGACAGCGGAAACCGATCAAACCAGCGCAATTGCCGAAACAATTTCAAGAGATAAAGATCTCACTAAGAGTCTATTAGCGAGTGCCGGCGTTCCTACTCCTGAGGGAAGAACAGTTACTAGCCCCGATGATGCTTGGGAAGCAGCCCAAGAGATTGGAATCCCAGTAGTAGTTAAACCAATTGATGGCAATCATGGTCGTGGCGTATTTATCAACCTATATACCCAAAAAGAAATAGAAGCAGCCTATGCCGTTGCGATTGATGAAGGTAGCGAAGTTCTGGTCGAGCGTCATATTGTTGGTGATGAGCATCGTTTATTAGTTGTTGGCAATAAATTAGTTGCTGCAGCTAAAGGTGAAACTGTTTGGGTTACTGGTGATGGTAAACACACCGTTCTAGAGTTAATCCAAATTCAACTGAATTCGGATCCACGTCGTGGTACTACAGAAGAGCATCCATTAAATCCTGTACGCATAGACTCAGCAGTTGAATTAGAGCTTGCCCGTCAACAACTTACTGGCAAAAGCATTCCAAATAAAGAACAAAAAGTACTTATCCAAAGCAATGGAAATGTTGCCTTTGATGTCACTGACTTAGTGCACCCAGACGTTGCCAGTCAAGTGACCCTTGCTGCACGTGTAGTGGGTCTAGAAATTGCTGGTATTGATTTAGTTGCACAAGACATAAGTAAGCCGCTCGCAGAACAAAATGCAGCGATTGTTGAAGTCAATGCGGGGCCTAGCTTAATATTCCATTTAAAACCAGCCAGCGGCAAAGCTCAGCCCGTTGGTCAAGAGATTGCAAATCACCTCTTCCCGCCTGGCGTCGACTGTCGCATTCCTGTGGTGGGTATTTGCGGCGAGAAAGGCAAAACTCCCGTCGCAGAAATGGTTGCGCATTTCTTACGCTTGACGAACCTCCATGTTGGCCTTTCATGTAGCAAAGGATTATTTTTTGGTAACCGAACGATTCCTAATACCAATACATCTAACTGGGAAAATGCTCGGCGGACTCTTCTGAATCGTGCGGTTGAGGCAGCGGTTATTGAAAACAACCACCTCTCGATGTTAATTGAAGGCTTGGCTTATGACCGTTGCCAAGTTGGCGTTGTTCTGAATGTCAATCCTAGCGCCAACTTTCCTCAATATGCCATTTACGATGAGGATCAGGTATTTAGTATTGTGCGTACTCAAATTGATGTTGTTCTACCGACTGGGGTCGCCGTCCTGAATGCCGATGATCCAATGGTAGTAAGCATGGCTGAATTATGTGATGGTGAAGTCATTTTCTTCAGTGAAAATCCAGATTTAGAAATCATCAAAACTCACCTTCAAAATGGGGGGCGAGCAGTCCTGATAGGTAATCAACAAATTACTTTAAAGACAGGTAAGTTAGATCAAAAGAGTATTCCAGTACCGCGTCATTCAGAGGCGAATACTGCTTCGCCATGGAAGACTGTGAACTTGGGGGCTGCTATCGCTACCGCATGGGCTCTTGATATACCATTCAATGTCATTGAAGCTGGTGCCGAAACATTCGTCACCGACACAAACAACGCCACAGGGGTTTAATTGGAAATCACCCGAATCCGCATGTTGCGCGGCCCCAATTTATGGAGCCGTCATACAGCCCTAGAAGCCATTGTCGCTTGCGATGTAAGCGAGCGCTCAATAGACTCTATCCCTCAATTTGAAATCAAAATTCGTGAACGCTTCCCTCAACTTGGAAGCATGCGGCGCGGTGGTCATAATGAAGTCCTTTCTTTAGCTCATGCTCTTGAGCATGCTGCCCTTGGTCTTCAGTCCCAAGCCGGTTGCCCAGTAACATTTAGTCGCACCGTTCAAACCATTGAAGAAGGTGTGTATCAAGTTGTCGTTGAATACACTGAAGAAGTTGTCGGACGTATGGCATTTGATTTTGCATTTGCACTCATTCAGTCCACCCTCAATGATGTGCAATTTGATCTCTCAGCCGCCCTCTCAGAATTAGAAGCACTCTATGAGGATGTCCGCCTTGGGCCTAGCACCGGGTCTATTGTGGATGCTGCAATACAAAGAAATATCCCCTATCGCCGCATGACAGAGGGCAGCATGGTGCAATTTGGTTGGGGTAGCAAACAAAAACGCATTCAAGCCGCAGAGACCAGTGACACCAGTGCAATCGCTGAAGCAATTGCACAAGATAAAGAGCTCACTAAAAATTTACTAGCAGCCGCAGGAGTATCTGTACCAGTTGGTGAAGTAGTTAGAACCGCTGATGATGCGTGGCGTGCTGCTCAACAGATTGGTGGCCCAATAGTTTTAAAGCCAAAAGATGGTAATCAAGGTAAAGGTGTTGTTGCTAATATTCAAAATGAAGCCGAAGTACGCGCTGGCTTCATTGTTACCCAAGCATTTGGACGCGAAACAATTGTTGAACGCTATCTTCCCGGCGCTGACTATCGCTTACTCGTAGTAGGAAATCGCTTATCCGCGGCTGCACGTCGTGAGCCAGCCCAAGTCGTTGGTGATGGTAAACACACCATCACGGAGCTGGTGAATCTTGAGAATCAAAATCCTTTACGTGGCGATGGTCATGCAACTGCACTCACTAAAATTAGTTTTGATGACATTGCGCTTGCCCATTTAGCCAGCAACAATCTCAGTCCTACATACGTTCCCAAAACTGGTGAGCGAATTCTATTACGCAACAATGCCAATTTAAGTACTGGCGGCACTGCTACCGATGTAACAGATGATGTTCATCCAGATGTTGCTGCAAGTGCCATTGCAGCAGCTCAGATGATTGGGCTCGATATTGCTGGTGTAGATATTTTGTGTGAAGCCATTTATAAACCTTTGGAGCAACAAGGTGGGGGTATTGTTGAGGTTAATGCTGCCCCAGGCTTGCGGATGCATTTAAAACCCTCATTTGGTAAAAGTCGTGCTGTCGGCGAAGATATTATTAATATGATGTTCCCGCTTGGTGAGGATGGCCGCATACCAGTCGTTGCCGTAACGGGAACTAACGGAAAAACAACTACGGTTCGCCTGATATCACATCTGCTCAATCAAACTGGTCTGCGCGTAGGCATGACTACCACTGATGGTGTTTACATTAATCACCGCTTGATTGATTCAGGTGACTGTAGCGGGCCCAAAAGTGCGCGCAATGTTCTGATGCATCCAGATGTAGATGCTGCAGTATTAGAGACTGCTCGCGGCGGCATGTTGCGCGAAGGACTGGGTTTTGACCGTTGCGAAGTTGCAGTCGTGACTAATATTGGTGAAGGTGATCACCTTGGGCTTAACTATATTGCTAGCGTTGAAGATCTAGCGATTCTAAAGCGAGTAGTTGTTCAGAATGTCGCCCCAACTGGAGCAGCTGTTCTCAATGCAAATGATCCGATGGTAGTAAAAATGGGCGATGTGTGCACTGGCCGCGTCATTTTCTTTGCCCAAAATCAACATCATCCAGTCATTGCAGCCCATCGCGCCAAGAATAAAAAAGTGATTTACTTTGATGGCGCCTACATCATTTGCTCCAAAGGTTCGCGAGTACTTTTCCGCTTCCCGGTCAGTGAAATTCCATTAACGCAAAATGGTTTATTAGGATTTCAGATTGAAAATGCCATGGCTTCGATTGGCGCTGCTTGGGCCCTAGGCCTAGATGCTGAAAAAATTGCACACGGCCTATTGTCATTTGAAAGCTCAGCGAATTCAGTACCTGGTCGTTTCAATCAATTCTCATACAAAGGCGCTACAGTCATTGCAGATTACGGCCATAATCCAGATGCAATGCGAGCTCTAGCCACTGCCATAGAGGCAATGAAGCCCAAGAAAAGCCACGTCGTGATTAGTGGTGCTGGAGATCGTCGCGATGAAGATATTCGTGATTTAACGCGAATTCTGGGGAATAGTTTTGATAACGTCATCCTCTATCAAGATCAGTGCCAACGTGGTCGTGAAGATGGTGAAGTTTTAAAACTACTTCAAGAGGGCTTGGTGGGAACCACTAAAGCCAAGCAGGTCAAAGAAATTACAGGTGAATTCTTAGCCATTGATACCGCGCTCAATGATTTAGCACAAGGGGACATCTGCCTCATTTTGATTGATCAGGTAGAAGAATCTCTTGCCTATCTTAAGGAAAAGGTTCGGCCTTAATTACCCTGCCCCACTTAGGCAAAAAGCCCAATCGATGATTGGGTTTTTTTATAAGCGAACACAGAAGAAGACTTAGGCTTGAGAATGGTAATGCTGCAAACGCTCAATTTCTTCCCTAGATCCCAACATCACCGAGACGCGTTCATGCAAATCTGTTGGGATCAAATCCATAATCAACTGTTCGCCATTAGTAGAGACCCCGCCAGCTTGCTCTACCAAAAAACTCATTGGATTTGCTTCGTACATCAAACGAAGCTTGCCCGGCTTGTGGGGGTCACGTTGATCCCATGGATACATAAAAATACCCCCTCGTGACAAAACGCGATGAACATCAGCAACCATAGAGGCAATCCAACGCATATTAAAGTCTTTATCGCGTTCACCGCTCACACCAGCCAAACATTCATCAACGTAGCGACGAACTGGCTCTGCCCAATGGCGCATATTAGACATATTGATGGAAAACTCTTTGGTCGAATGCGCGATTTCAACGGCATGCTTGGTTAATACAAATTCACCCGAGCGCTTATTTAAGGTAAACATCACAACACCATCACCTAGAGTTAAGGCCATGGTAGTTTGGGGGCCATAGACAACATAACCCGCAGCTACTTGATGACGTCCTGATAGTAAAAAATCAGTAGTTTGCAAAGGCGCAGATGGATCTTGTTTTTTCAATACTGAAAAGATGGTGCCAATAGATACATTGACGTCAATATTTGATGAACCATCAAGCGGATCAAATAACAAGAGGTAATCTCCAGTTCCCTGAATCGTTACCGGCAATTCCATTTCTTCAGAAGCTAATCCAGCTAATGATTGGCAACCCTGGACACCATCAATAAGCAAATCATTTGCAATGATGTCGAGCTTTTGCTGAACTTCCCCCTGAACATTGCCGGTACCAGCAGAGCCTAATAAACCGATCAATGCACCTTGTGCAACTTCATGGCTTAAGGTGGAGCAGGTATTAGCAACTGCCAGCAGCAATTCCTGCAGGCCAATCGGAATGGCAACACCCTTCACCTTAGTGGATTCGAGGTATTGCTTGAAGTGGGTGCTCAGATTACTTGAAGCAGTCAAAAGGAGGGTCTCCGAAATAGGTATTCAATATAGGCTCTATTTTGCCTTGTTTTAGACAACCGAATTACCCAACGCCTTAGAAATGACTTCTTTCACATCGGCAGAGAGGGTTTCACAGGCCGCAACCCGCTTCAGCGCAATAAGCATTTGACTTTGATATGGCTCGGCAAAGTGACGCCAGCGATCTAACCCACGTGCCAAACGAGCAGCAACTTGGGGATTGATAGGGTCTAGCGCCAGGACAGATTCAGCCCAAAACGCGTAACCGCTTCCATCGGGTTGATGAAAGCTAGCTGGGTTATTCATACAGAAAGCATGAATCACGCTGCGAACTCGGTTAGGATTATTCATCCTAAAGGCATCATGTTCACGTAAGCGTTTGACATCAATTAGCGTCGGCTCAGTATTGGCTACTGGAGGCCGGCTTGCTTGGAGCGCAAACCATTTATCGATTACCAAAGCATCATCGGAAAACCGCTTATAAAAATCCTCGAGACAAACACTTGCTGACTTTGACCCATGAACCACCAGCCCTAATAAGGCCGCATAACGATCAGTCATATTATTAGCATTTTGATATTGATTGACCGCCATTGGGGACCAAACTAAAGGGTCAGCCTCTAGCAACATACTCAGGGCAAGATTCTTTAAAGACCGTTTACCTGCACTAACAGCATCGGGATTAAATTCTCCGGGAGTTTGCATCTGCTGATAAAGAGCGGCCCACTCAAGCCGGAGTTGGCTAGCGATGGCATGACGAAATGCACGGCGTGCAGCATAGATTTTTTGAGGATCGACACTTGTGCACTGCTCATATAGATAGGTTTCAGCTGGCAAGGTGAATACCAACTCTTTAAAAGCTGGATCCAGATCTTCGTCTGTTAAGAGTTTGCGATACGCCTCAATCAATGCTTGATCAGGAAGGCGATGATCCAAAATCATTTGCATTGCTAATTTTTGACCTGCCTCCCAACGATTAAACGCATCATCATCAGCAGAAAGCATTGCCAATAAATCTGCCTCACTCTGCTCAAAATCCAAAATGATAGGGGCTGAGAAATTGCGATTAATCGATAAAACAGGTCGACTTAAAATATTTTTAAATGCCCAGCTTTGTCTTTCTTGAGTTAACTCTAGTAATACTTCTTCTCGATCATTTTCGTCTGTTAACAGACGAGCTTTCAGAGGAATATGAAACAATTTTCCGCCTGCATGTGTAGGACTTTGCACCAGACTGACTTGATATTCTTTTTTATCCGCGTCATAAAACTCTTCAACCTTGACTCTAGGAGTTCCTGCTTGGCTATACCAGTTTTTAAACTGGGTGAGATCACGGCCATTGGCATCAGCCATAGCAGATAAGAAATCATCACAAGTAACAGCCTGACCATCATGCCGTTTAAAGTACAGATCCATGCCCTTACGGAAACCCTCCACGCCCAACAAAGTCTGGTACATCCGAACGACTTCTGCGCCTTTCTCATAAACGGTTACCGTGTAGAAGTTATTGATTTCTTGATACTCATCTGGACGAATTGGATGGGCCATTGGACCTGCATCCTCAGGGAACTGTAGTTGCCGCAATAGGCGGACATCTTCAATGCGCCTGACCGCTCTCCCGGACTCGCTACCCATTTGATCAGCCGAGAATTCTTGATCGCGAAAAACCGTTAAGCCCTCTTTAAGTGAAAGTTGAAACCAATCACGACAGGTCACTCGATTACCAGTCCAGTTATGAAAGTATTCGTGTGCAACGACACTTTCAATATGTGCAAAATCAACATCTGTAGCAGTCTCAGCTTGCGCCAATACAAATTTCGTATTGAAGATATTCAGGCCCTTGTTCTCCATAGCGCCCATATTGAAATCACTCACAGCGACAATCATGAAACGCTCAAGATCTAATTCCAGACCATAACGCTTCTCATCCCAATGAATCGAAGCAATCAGGGAATTCATGGCATGACGGGTCTTTTTCAGATCATGCGGCTCTACCCAGATTTGTAATAGCTTGGTTGCTCCGCTAGCGCTAGTAATACTCTCTTCAATGCATTCCAACTTGCCAGCAACCAAGGCAAATAGATAGGATGGCTTTGGGAATGGATCTTCCCAAACTGCGCTATGCCAGCCATTCGGCAATTTCTCAGTGCTAATTAAGTTGCCGTTAGAGAGAAGAACTGGGCACTCTGCCTCACGCGCTCGCAGAGTAACGCGATATCGCGCCATGACATCTGGTCTATCTAGGAAATAGGTAATCTTTCTAAAACCTTCAGCCTCACACTGAGTAAAGAAATTACCATTTGAAACATACAAACCCATCAGGGAGGTATTCTTTTCAGGAACACAAACGCAAATAATTTCCACAATAAAGATTTGCTTACCACCCTCTGGCAGAGCATGAATGGTTAACGTTTCTGGCGTCAGCTCAAATTGACGATGCGCCTGGCCATTGACTCGCAAACTGACAAACTCTAGCTCATGACCCTGTAGGATTAATGGCATGCCAAGCTCATGGCTTACGCCGGGAATAACTTCTAGACGACTCTTAATAATCGTCCTAGCTGGGTCTAAGGCAATGTCTAGTTCGACTTGTCCAAAGACATAGTTTGGGGGTCGGTACTCGAGCCTGTGAAAGCTCTGTGGTAGATCAGTTTTCATGTGCTGATTTTAAGCCTCACTGAAAACTTTGGCTTAACCCCAAATCAAAGTGGCCACTCCGATCCCAATAAAGGTAATAGCAGCAACAGCATGCACCCATTTGATTGGCACACGCTTGGTGAATTTCTGACCAATCCACACCGCAGGTGCATTGGCCAACATCATCCCTAGGGTGGTACCAATTGTGACCGCAAGTACATCGGGATACTTCGCCCCTAGCGCAATAGTGGCAATTTGCGTCTTGTCTCCCATCTCCGCCAAGAAAAAGAGTCCTACCGTCAACACAAATACTTGAAAAGCACGATCGGCTACTTTAGACCCAGCCGCGTCATCAATGTGATCAGGAACTAATAGCCAAAGACCAATACCCAAAAAACTCAGACCTAAAATCCACTTCAGAGTGTCTGGACCCACAAAAGAAGTTAACCAATGCCCTAAAAATGCAGCACAAGCATGGTTTGCAATTGTTGCAATGAGTATCCCCGCAATAATAGCCAAAGCTTGCTTAGGGTAGCGCGCAGCCAGCATGAGTGACAGTAATTGGGTTTTATCACCCATCTCCGCTAAAGCTACTACTCCAGTAGAAAGGGCTAGCGCAGAAAAATCCATGAATCCAGTCAGTAAAAGTTATCAAAATATAAAGCGGTCTAGAGTAGCTGCCTAAACCTAACTGAAATCATAGAGGAAAAAAGAGTCGACACCACAATGACGTCGACTCTAGCACTCAAGTTAGACTAAACGACCAATATCTCATCGGCAGATACAAAATCCATACCTTGAGCATCGGCTACCGGCCCTGAAGTTAAGACACCCCGATGAATACTTAACCCATTGCGTAAGTGAATATCGCGAGATAGGGCATTAATGATCCCCTGATTTGCGAGCGCCTCAACATAGGGGTAAGTAGCATTGGTTAATCCAAAAGTGGATGTCCGAGCAACTGCACCAGGCATATTCGCTACGCAATAGTGCAGCACACCATCAACTATAAAAGTGGGATCGGCATGGGTTGTTGGCCTTGAAGTTTCAAAACAACCTCCTTGATCAATTGCCACATCAACCACAATTGCCCCCGCCTTCATCTTCTTCACCATCTCACGAGTCACCAACTTTGGTGCTGCAGCACCAGGAAGAAGTACTGCGCCTATCACGACATCTGCTTCGCAGACTTCCATCTCAACTAACAGAGGGTCTGAATAAAATGTTCGGACGCGATTACCGTACAAGATATCAATTTGGCGCAAACGATCAATATCGCGATCGAAGATACAAACATCAGCGCCCATACCAACGGCCATTTGTAGGGCATTTCGCCCGACTACACCAGCACCTAAAATCACTACCTTTGCAGGCGCTACTCCAGGAATGCCTGCCATTAATATACCCAGACCACCGTGCGTTTTCTCAAGATGGGTGGCAGCAGCCTGAATTGACATCCTTCCAGCTACTTCGCTCATTGGCGCCAATAGAGGCAAACCGCCACTAGAGGAGGTTACCGTTTCATAGGCAATACAGCTTGCCCCGGACGTCAATAACGCTTTGGTTTGCTGTGGGTCTGGAGCCAAATGTAAATAAGTAAAGAGGATTTGATCCTCACGCAACATGGCACATTCCTGGGGCTGCGGCTCTTTCACCTTCACAATCATCTCCGCCTTTGCAAAAACTTCTGCCGCACTATTAATTAAGGTAGCTCCAGCTAAGCGATAAGACTCATCTCCAAGACCAATCTGCTCTCCTGCACCACGCTGCACTAATACAGAGTGGCCTTGCTTACATAAACCCCTCACATTTCCTGGAGTTAAGCCAACACGAAACTCATTATTTTTTACCTCTTGGGGTAAGCCGATAATCATTTTTGATCTCCTTATTTAAATTGACGATTCAGTTTTGTTTTGCGATGTAAGCCAACGATATAAAACATGGCCAAATACACCCCTAATAAACACGGTCCGAGTACTAAAGCGATCCGCGCATCCTCATGAAATCCCATTAATACCACCACTAAAGCGATGAATGCTAATGCGAACCAAGAGGAATAAGGCCACCAAGGAGTTCGATATGCCAACTCAGAAACTTGGTCTGTAGTTAAGGAACGGCGAAATTGAATTTGGGTAAACAAAATAGCAATCCACACCATCAAACCTACAAAGGTCACGGCAGCCATGATGTATTGAAATGCTTTATCAGGCACAAAGTAATTCAACACCACCCCAGTCATACAAACTGCGACTGTTGCCATGACTGCTCGATGAGGCACACCGTACTTTGATAACTTGGCAAATGGTGAAGGAGCATATCCATTCACAGATAAGGCATACAACAATCTGCCACCGCTAAAGATACCGGCATTACAAGATGACAATGCTGCAGTAATCACGACAAAATTAATAATGCCCGCAGCCTCACGTAAGCCAATGCGCTCAAACATCACCACGAAGGGGCTACCCTGTTGCCCTACCTCATTCCAAGGAAAAATAGCCAGGATGACTAAGATTGCACCCATGTAGAAAATCAAGATGCGCCATGCCAAAGAATCAATTGCCATGGGAATAGTTTTGCGCGGGTTTTCAGCTTCACCAGCTGATAAGCCAATCATTTCAATGCCAACATAGGCAAATAAAACCATTTGCAATGAAAGCAGCATGCCACTAATGCCATTTGGAAAGAAGCCACCGTGTTGCCAAAGGTTGCTAAGACCAATCGGATTCCAATCATTGGTAAATCCAAACACAATGACTAAGCCACCTAGTGCAATCATGGCAACAATCGCAACGACTTTAATGAGCGCAAACCAAAATTCAAACTCACCAAATACTTTGACTGCAATCAGATTGATTAAGCCCATCATCAGAATAGAAGATAAAGCCCAGATCCACTGAGGCGTTTCTGGAAACCAAATCCCCATATAAATGCCAACAGCAGTCACTTCTGCAATTCCAACAACAATCCAATAAGTCCAATATCCCCAGCCCACCATATAACCCGCTAAGGGCCCAACATAGGTATTGGCATATGCAGCAAATGAACCCGCTACAGGCTCATGCACTGCCATCTCACCAAGAGTTCTCAAAACAATGAAGGCCACAATGCCAGCTAAGAGATAACCCAAAAGTATGGAAGGGCCAGCAATTTGTATGGCGCTGGCAGACCCTAGAAACAATCCTACGCCAATGGTAGATCCCAAAGCCATTAAACGAATATGTCGTACTTTGAGATGCCGCTTTAATCCAGTATGTTCAGTCTGCAAAACAGACCTCCTTTCGATTTGTCATTGGCAATCCGCCAACGAAGCAAAGTCTAGGGAGAACTCTTCAACACGACTAGGGTAGAAAAATACCTAAAGTAACTAAATATAAAAATGTGGGGCTTGAAAAATACTGGGTGTTAACAAATCAAAGGTAATCAAGAATTCCATTCAATTGAGATGACAACAGAATCAGTAATTTCCTACAGGGATTCCCCTTAAGGGTTTGGATGAATTAGACGCATGATGATAGTTTTGTTGGGCTAGATTTATTCTTGCGCAGCAATCAAATTCAGAATTTCAGCAGCTGCTGCTAAACCACATGCTGCTGTGACCATGACGGTAGAGCCATACCCAGAACAAGCTAAGCCGCCACTGGCAACACCAGCACGCGGCTCGTGAGAATACACAGCACGAATACCAAATTTCTTCTTCAGGTTTCTTGAAAACCCATGATCTTGTCGTAAGCCCTGACGCACCTTTGCCAATAAAGCATCTTGCTCAGTACGAGATAAATCATCACACCGTACCGAGGTTGGATCAGACTTGCCACCCGCAGCACCGCACATCACTAACGAGCGTTGATGTTTTGTTGCCCATACTACTAAGGCGATTTTGGCTTGGACAGAGTCTGTTGCATCCAATACAAAAGCATTTTCAGGAATGATGTCATCCAGGTTTTCTGGCTCTAAAAAAGCATCATATTGAGTTAAGGTAATTGCTGGATTAATTTTTAGAATTCGCTCACCCATAGCCTGTACTTTGGCTTTTCCATACTCACCTTCGAGCGCATGAAGTTGACGATTGGTATTGCTTGGCGCAATGTGATCAAAATCGACTAAAACAAGATGACCTATTGCGGTACGTGCTAATGCCTCCGCAGCCCAAGAACCCACTCCGCCCAGGCCAGCCACAACCACAGTGGCCTTGCGAAAGCGCTCGCGCAATTCGGGGCCATATAGACGAGCTACACCGCCAAAATTCCGATCTTCTGCACTTTCTTCAAACTTGTCTTCTGCCATAGCTTCTCTTTATACTGAAAAAATGGACTCCATTGCTCAACTTCGTAAAAACTATACCTTTGGTCAGCTCTCTGAAACTGAGGTACCCGCTAATCCCCTTGATCTATTTCAGACTTGGTTCGATCAGGCGGTGAAATCGCAATGCCCAGAACCAAACTCCATGGCCTTAGCGACTGCAGATCAAGCCGGTAACCCATCAGCTCGTATTGTCTTACTAAAAGGCGCCGACCAAGAGGGATTCACTTTTTTTACTAATTATGAGAGTCAGAAAGGCAAGGAACTGGCTATTCGACCTCAAGCCGCCTTATTGTTTCACTGGCATGAGCTTGAGCGTCAAGTCCGTATTAAGGGGATAGTTGAGAGAGTATCCAATGCCGAGAGCGATGCCTACTTTCATTCACGTCCAGCAGCTTCTCGAATTGGTGCCTGGGCCTCCCCACAAAGCTCAGAAATCCCGAGCCGTGAATTTCTAGAGGAAGCTGAGAAACAATTTTCACAGCAATTTGGAGATAAACCCCCGCGTCCAGAACATTGGGGTGGTTATCGACTAAAGCCAGTAGAGATTGAATTCTGGCAAGGTCGCCCTTCTCGTCTGCATGATCGCATTCAATATCAGCTAAAAGATTCTCAGTGGCGCATTGCTCGCCTAGCGCCCTAGAGAATCATTACCGATACTCTGGAGCGATTAAGCTTTGAAACTTCGCTCTGAATTTAGCTAACTTTGGGGCAACCACTGCCATGCAATAGCCTTGATGTGGATTTCTTTGAAAGAAGTTTTGATGGTAGTCTTCGGCCGGATAAATATCAGGAACATTGGCAATTTCAGTCACGATGGGATTTGTATAAACCCCAGATGCTTCTAATTCTTTTACTACCTCTAAAGCTATTTTGCTTTGTTCGTCACTGTGGGTAAAAATCACGGAACGGTATTGCGTGCCATGATCATTTCCCTGGTAATTCAAGGTAGTTGGATTGTGAATCACAAAGAAGATTTCTAGTAAATCTCGATAGGAGACGATCTCAGGATCAAAATACACATCAACGATTTCAGCATGTCCAGTAGTGCCTGAGCAGACCGATTCATAATCCGGATTTGGCATCGCACCGCCAGCGTAGCCAGAAACGACCGCTCGCACACCGGAAATTTGCTGGTAAACAGCATCAAGACACCAAAAACATCCGCCACCCAAAGTAGCGCGCTCTGAACCAGCTGTATTTTTTTCAATATTTTCATTCATGGCTTTATCCTAATGCCTTATTCAAACCTTTGCTTGCTAACTAATCACACCCAATGTCGATAAATCGCTTTACCCTCCAATTAGATGAAATGAAGGCAGCCTATGCTGCAGAACCTAATCCTAGCCTTGAGGTAAGACTGGACAGAATTGGGCGCATTGAAAAAATGATTAGGACTAATGAGGAAAAGATTTGCAAAGTACTTGAGGCTGACTTTGGGATCCGCAACCCTATTGAAAGTCGCGTCACTGAATTTCAAATGATTTATCAGGCTTGCAAGCATACTCGCAAGCATTTGAAAGAATGGTTAAAGCCAGAGAGGGTTGAAACCCCGGGATTTTTGGGTGGTTCTCAAGCTTGGATTCAAACACAAGCCCTAGGGGTAGTTGGCATCATCAGCCCTTGGAACTATCCCGTTCAATTAGCAATCGTTCCTACCATTGCTGCTCTTGCCGCCGGAAATCGAGTGTGGCTCAAGCCATCAGAGAGATCTTCTCGTACATCCGGGTTTTTAGCCTCATTAATTCAGGAATATTTTCACCCTAGCGAATTTTCAGTTACCACTGGTGGAGCTGAAGTTTCTGAACTTTTTGCTGCTCTCGCTTTTGACCATTTATTTTTTACTGGCTCTGAGCAGATTGGCAAAAAGGTGATGCGTGCCGCTGCTGAGCACCTCACTCCAATTACCCTAGAATTAGGCGGCAAATCCCCAGCCATTGTGGATTCCTCCGCCAACCTCAAAGAAGCGGCTGCGAGCATTATCTATGGCAAGCTCATCAATGGCGGTCAAACCTGTATTGCACCGGACTATGTATTGATTAGCGAGCAACATTACAACGCATTCCTTCAAGAATTACAAAATGCCGCTCAAAATCACTTCTCAAATGAAAGTGAACGCACTGGGGCAATTGATGATCAGCAATTTCTACGGTGGACTCATTTAGTCAGCGATGCAGCAGATCGTGGTGCAAAAGTGATTCCGCTACTCAATTTAAGCAATAGCGCAAACAATCAGTTCACTCCCGTTGTATTGGAAAATATTCCTTCAGATGCACTCATCATGCATGAAGAAATCTTTGGCCCAATACTCCCAGTGATTCAAATCAATCAGGTAAGTGAGGCCATTAGTTATATCAATAAGCGCCCTAAGCCTTTGGCGCTCTATTGGTTTGGTAAAGATAAAAAGGCTCTACAGCAGGTGCTCAACGAAACACATTCTGGCGGCGTAACAATTAACGATACCTTGCTCCATGCAGCTGTAGAGGATTTACCTTTTGGGGGTATTGGAGCAAGCGGCATGGGGACCTATCATGGTAAAGCGGGCTTTGAAACATGTAGTCATCGTAAATCGGTGTTGGAAGTGCGTGGATGGTTTGGCTTGAATTTTTTACGCGGTACAAAGTTAGTAAGACCTCCTTATGGAAAAGGTGTAGAGCGTTTACTAAAGTGGCTTA
Source organism: Burkholderiales bacterium (assembly GCA_041307885.1). Taxonomy (GTDB): domain Bacteria; phylum Pseudomonadota; class Gammaproteobacteria; order Burkholderiales; family Burkholderiaceae; genus Polynucleobacter. The sequence goes on from JBFZCO010000101.1 coordinate 18,600, forward strand.
ACTAAGCCCTGATAAAAAAGGTTTTAGAGTAAAAGCTTGCCAGCAAAGCCCATTAGTAAGAGCCCGACAGTGACCCAAAGTAACGATGCATATTTTGGATATCTTTGAAAGTAACCTAAGAAAAATTGGCCGGCAAAAATGAGGCTAATTAAATAAGTCATACTCACTAATTGCAAAACAATTGCTAGATATAAAAAAGCGGCTACAGGTTGCTGATTATCTGGCCTTATAAATTGAGAGAAAAAAGAAATAAAGAAAAATATTGCCTTAGGATTGGTCAAAGATAAAAAGAGTGCTGCCACAGCTGGGTGCAAAGTACTCAGATAACTAGCGCGCATGCCTTGATCAACTTGCACCAGCAATCCATGCCAACGCTGCATGCCATTACGCACAAAACCAAATCCGAGCCAAGCCAAGTAAATCGCACCAAGCACGCGCATGAAATTAAAAGCAGCAGGAGAAGCACTCAAAAGAGATGCTGCTCCCAATGCAAGTGCCAACATCAAAATTGCGTCGCCAATGAAAATACCAAATGAGGCCCACGCACCTGCACGCCAGCCTTTGAGGGAGGCAATGGCTAATACGTACAAGGAGTTAGGCCCTGGAAATAAGATTGTCAGAATAGTGCCCAGCAGATAAGCTGGAAAATCAACAATCCCAATACTGGAGGGTGTAATGAACCAATTCATAAGTACATCATAATTAATTCGGGAAAACCCTTGCAATTGCATACTAAAAATGTCACAATGGTAGGCTTTTTTAAGCAATTTGATTCATCGCCCCCAGCTATATTTCAGCGTATCGTTTAGAAGTTATAAACACAGAAGTTACATAAAACGCGCTGCCGCCTGTCTGATGGTCGATGCCTTTGACCATCACACTCAATAAAAAACAAAGAGTGTATACACGGAGACATCCCACTAAAGGGATGTGTAATAGCATGACTTTTTCTAAAGAAACCAATCCTGCTGGAAATGATTTCCAGTCTTTCGCCTTAGCGGCGCCACTTCTTAAAAACGTTGCTGAACTGGGTTATACCCAAGCCACTGAAGTTCAAGCTCAGGTTATCCCTGCTGCTTTAGCTGGTGGTGACTTATTGGTCAGCAGCCAAACCGGTAGCGGTAAGACCGCTGCTTTTTTATTACCTTTAATTAATCAACTGATCGAAGACAACCCAAATAACTCACCTGTACCAGGTCGCGCTCAACCTAAAGTGTTAGTGCTATGCCCTACTCGTGAATTAGCCCAACAGGTTGCTGCTGATGCAGTGAACTTAGTCCGCGGCATGAAGGGGATTCGGATTGCCACTGTTATGGGTGGTATGCCTTATGGCAAGCAGATCCAAGCTCTCAAAGGTGCCTTACTCGTTGTTGCTACACCTGGCCGTTTACTCGACTTGTGCGATAGCAAAGCAATACGCTTAGACGATGTAAAGCAACTGGTGATCGATGAAGCAGATCGCATGCTCGACATGGGATTTGCCGATGATCTTGAGGCTATTGATAAGCGTTGTGCTGGTCGCAATCAAACCTTGATGTTCTCTGCTACTTTCGCGCCCAAGATTATGTCTTTGGCCAACGAGTTGACTACTAATGCGAAACGTATTGAGTTAGCTCATGCTGGTGAAAAGCATGCCAATATTGAGCAGAAGCTGCATTGGGCCGATAGCATGTCGCATAAACATAAATTGCTTGAGCATATTTTGGCTGACGCCTCTTTAGATCAAGCAGTCGTGTTTGCAAGCACTCAAGTTGAAAGCGAAAAAATTGCCGATACATTACGTGCCAACGGTTATGAAGCAAGCGCTTTACATGGCGCAATGCCACAGGCTGTTCGTATGCGTCGTCTCGAGTCTCTTCGCAAAGGTCACACCAAGATTTTGGTTGCGACTGATGTGGCTGCTCGCGGTATCGATGTACCCCGTATTAGTCATGTGATTAACTTTGGCTTGCCAATGAAACCTGAAGACTATACGCATCGTATTGGTAGAACAGGGCGTGCTGGCCGTAATGGCGTAGCAATTACCTTGGTTGAGCATCGTGATCGTGCCAAGATTCGCAATATTGAGCGCTTTACACAGCAAGACATCGTTGCCTCAGTAATTGATGGCCTTGAGCCACAAGCCAAGCCTAGCTTTGGTGGTGGTGGCGGTCGCCCAGGTGGTCGCTCTGGCGGAGGTGGCAATCGTTCTGGCGGTGGTGGTGGTCGTTATGGCTCCGGCGCACGTTCAGAGTCTCGTTCTGGTAGTGGTGGTGGAAACCGCTCGGGCAATCATTTCGAATCACGCTCAAGCGATTCTCGACCTGCTGGCGACTCACGCCCTGCTGGTGGTAACCGTTTTGGTGACTCACGCCCTGCACGCTCTGCTGACTCGCGCCCAAGTCGTTCGGGAGATTCTCGTCCCTCTGCTGGCCCCCGTTTTGCCAAACCAAAATCTGGCGGGCAACGCAGAAACTTTAGCGGCAGCTAAATATGATTCACCGTCGTCGTCTCAGTTCTGCATGGAATCGAGTCGATTCCGGTGAACTTCATCAGGCGCCACGCAAGTGGCAGCCCTGGCTTAGCGATGTCGGATCTTTAACTCAAAAAATTGAGCGTGCCATTGGTCAAAAACTAGAAGTATTGGTTTTGCGCGATTGCCGTCAAAATCTCAATAGCGACGAAAGTCGCTATTTTCATTTCAAAATCAAACGGTGTCGCATACGAGAAGTCTTGCTTTGCGCTAACAATATACCGTTAGTCATGGCACACAGCATTATTCCAACAGCCAGCTCAAGCGGTAGCAATCATCACATTTTACGTTTAGGGAAAAAACCTTTAGGGGCCGTACTTTTCGCGAAAACTCGTTTACATACGAAAAAGAAACCTTCACGAGAAATTGCACGTTTAGATAAAAAAAGTGCGCTTTGGAAAAAATGTTTTAAACAATACTCAGGATTACCTAAAGTGGCGTGGGCAAGGCGGACTATGTATCACTTAAAAGGTCATCCCTTGCTTGTAAATGAAGTATTTCTACCAGCTTTACTAAGTTATCCGCAGCAGTAATTCACCTCAGTCCATCATGAACCATGCCTGAGATGCCGCAATTAATGCTTCATCACCTGGCGCACAGTTAAACACTTCACCAAAGCCAATTTGCTCTGCAGTGTCAGCAATATTGTGATGTGGACAAATTGCCATAGCAGTATCTAAAGGTAATTTAGCCTGACCTAAATGGCGTACTGCTTCTGATGAAGTCAAAAGCCAGAGGGATTTAGAAAAATCCATTTCATGGATAGCATGCCAAGCGGGGCTCTCAAAATCAAGGGGTGCACGTGCATATACGGCGATTGCTTCTACATGAGCTCCAGCATTTTTCAAGGTATCAGCAAGCCATTCGCGCCCACCTTCCCCTTTCAAAATCAGCACCTTTTTTGTGGGCCAGTCCCAATTCAACTTTTGTAACTCGTGCCATAAGCCTTCCGAGTCCCAATCTTGCTTATCTTGCGGCAAAATAATTTGCACACAAGAACTATCAGTACCGATGCCATGAAAATGAAGCGCCAATTGACTGCTACCGCCCATCACGCCAATCAGTGCTGCCGGAGCGATCTCCTGCCATGGCTTATCGAGCAAACGCATAGTGCATTCGACCGCATTAGGACTAATAAAAATAATGAGATCTGCGTCTTTCAAAGACGCTTGGATTTGCTCAGTTAAAGCAGGGTCTGACTTAGGAATAATCGTCAGTAAAGGCAGGGCAATAATATTAGGCAAATCTACTGGATCTAATCCAGTAGTGAGCAAGCTCGACTTGAGCATTTCAGATAAATGCTGTGCCTGTCCACTAGGGCGAGTAATGACAATCGTTTTACTCATCGCTGATTTAACGTGTACTACTTTTACTTAGGCAAACCATTTGGCAATAAACTTGCTGCGCCCTGTGCAATCAAATCTTGGGCCACAGAAAGTCCTAATGCTTCCGCTTCCATGAGGTTTTTAACGGGGCCTTGAGCACTTGCTAGGCAAGATGCTTTGCCGTCCACACTAGCAACAAACGAGCGAATGCTCATATGATCTTGATCCCATGTGGCATAAGCTGCCAGCGGTACTTCACAAGATCCACCGAGTTGACGTGACACCATTCGCTCAGCACTAACGGCATACAAAGTAGGTAAATCATTGAGCGGGGCAAGCCATTGCTTAATTTTGGGATGCTTGCTCAGAGTTTCAATCCCCAGAGCACCTTGTCCAGCAGCTGGAGTGTAAGGATCGAATGGCAATAGCGAGCGAATGCGACTCTCTAAACCAAGCCGTTTAAGTCCTGCAGCTGCCAAAATAATTGCTTGATATTCCCCCCGATCTAATTTACCCATACGCGTATCTAAGTTACCTCTTAGAGGCTGAATGTCGAGATGGGGAAACTTGGCACGCAGGACGGATTCACGGCGCAGGCTAGATGTACCCACTACAGCCCCCTTTGGTAACTCTTCAAGACTGGCGTAGTCATTAGATACCAGCGCATCATGAGCATCCTCGCGAGCCATGACACATGACAGCTCAAAACCATCCGGCATGATCATCGGCACATCTTTGAGAGAGTGGACCGCCAAATCTGCCCGTCCGTCCTCTAAGGCCGCTTCAAGCTCTTTGACAAATAAACCCTTGCCACCAACCTTAGAAAGGGCTTTATCCAGTATTTGATCACCTCGGGTAGTCATCCCCAGAATCTGGACATCACACTCTGGATAAAGCTTTTTAAGGCAATCACGGACGTGTTCAGCCTGCCACATAGCAAGACGACTCTCTCGGGAAGCGATTACAAGGCGCTCAGGAGCGCTTGAGACGGTGGAAGTTGAGCTAGAAATAGGGGTTTGGGACATAGCATTTAAAATAAAAAGGAACCTACACCAATATACTGCCTTTATGAGCTCATCCAAAAATTCCCTTGCCAACAAAGCTCAAGCTTGGTCGGCCCGCTTTAATGAACCTGTTGACGAGCTGGTACAACGTTATACCGCCTCAATTGGTTTTGATCAACGTTTTGCTTTGGTTGATATTGCAGGGTCTTTAGCCCACGCCCAAATGCTTGCCACCCAGAAAATTATCAGCGAACAGGATTTAGCAGATATCCAAAGGGGTATGGCTCAAATACAGGGTGAAATTGAAGCTGGTACGTTTAATTGGCAATTGGCACTAGAAGATGTACACCTTAACATCGAAGCCCGCCTGACAGAGTTAGTGGGTGATGCAGGCAAACGTCTTCATACCGGGCGCTCACGTAATGATCAAGTGGCTACGGATTTGCGCCTTTGGCTGCGCGGTAGTGTTGATCAAATTGCAGTAATGCTCAAGATCTTACGTGGTGCTTTACTTGATCTTGCTGAAAAACACGCAGCAACTATCATGCCTGGCCATACCCACTTACAGGTGGCGCAACCGGTTACGTTTGGTCACCACTTGATGGCCTATTACGAAATGTTTAGCCGTGACGCAACTCGCTTAGCTGATCTTCGTGCTCGCTTTAATCGTCTACCCCTTGGATCAGCGGCTTTAGCTGGCACTACCTACCCAATTGATCGCGAGCAAGTAGCTCAGATTCTTGGTTTTGATGGTATTTGTAATAACTCATTGGATGCTGTATCTGATCGTGACTTTGCCATCGAGTTTTGTGCTTTTGCATCCATCTTGATGATGCATATCTCGCGTCTGTCTGAAGAGCTTGTCTTATGGCTAAGCCCACGTTTTGGCTTTATTGATCTACCAGATCGTTTCTGCACTGGTAGCTCCATCATGCCGCAGAAGAAAAACCCTGACGTTCCTGAATTAGCGCGTGGCAAAACTGGACGTGTATATGGTGATTTGATTTCTTTATTGACCTTGATGAAAAGTCAGCCTTTGGCTTACAACAAAGATAATCAAGAAGATAAAGAGCCATTATTTGATGCTGTAGATACCGTGCAAGATACCTTAAGCATCTTTGCGGATATGGTGCCGCACATCGAAGTAAAGGCTGATGTGATGAAAGCTGCTGCTGAAGAAGGCTTTGCTACAGCGACCGACCTAGCCGATTATCTCGTTAAAAAAGGCTTAGCTTTCCGCGACGCACATGAAGCGGTAGCACATGCTGTCAAAGCCTGTGTAGGTCGTAACTGCATGCTTACGGATTTAAGTCTTTCTGAATTGCGCTTTGCATGTGGCTTAGATAATCGTCCCGAACTCATGGGTGATGATGTCTTTGCCTTGTTAACGGTGGATGGCTCCGTCAATTCTCGCCAACATGCTGGCGGTACTGCCCCCGCACAAGTGCTAGCAGCAATCAAACGGGGTCGCGCAGACCTCTAGATCAAATGGATTTCTGGGGAGCACTCTCAGCTGGAATTGATCGTCTAAACCAACTGCTAGGCAAGATAGCAAGCATCATGATTTTGCTGTCATGCGTTATTTCAGCAGTCAATGCCTTATTACGGTACAGCTTCGATATCAGCAATAATTGGCCTCTTGAATTGCAGTGGTATCTGTTTGCTGCAGCTGTGATGCTTGCCGCCTCCTACACTCTTAAGCGTAACGAACATGTAAGAGTCGATTTAATTTATTCCCAACTATCAGATCGTGGGCGCATTTACGTAGACCTCTTTGGTTTAATCATATTTTTGATGCCCGCTTGCATCTTGTTTGCCTGGCTATCCTGGACGACTCTTTTTTATCCCTCGTGGCTTGTCTTTGAGGACTCACCTAATGCTGGTGGCTTAATTCGTTACCCCATCAAGTTTATTGTGCCCTTTGGCTTTTTCATGTTGAGCCTTCAGGGCGTATCTGAAATCATTAAGCGGATCGGCATGCTTAAAGGCAAGGACACTTTGCCACCCGCTGATCTCAATTACGAAAAGCCCATGCAATGATTCCAGTTGAATGGATGCCACCACTGATGTTTGGCGGACTGATTGTGTTTATGTTGATCGGTTTTCCAGTCGCTTTTTCTTTAATGGCTGCTGGCCTCTTCTTTGCTGGGATAGCGATCAGCGAAAACTTCTTCGGGATGCCTTTTTTGCAAGCTATCCCACAGCGCATCTTTGGCAGCGTGCTTGCCAATGATTTACTACTTGCTATTCCCTTTTTTACCTTTATGGGGGCAATTCTAGAACGCTGTGGACTTGCCCAAGAGATGCTTGATTCGATGGGACAACTTTTCGGGCGCATTCGTGGCGGGCTTGGCTACTCAGTCATTCTTGTGGGATTCATTTTGGGTGCAATTACAGGCACAGTAGCTGCTCAGGTAATCGCTATGACGATGATTTCTCTGCCGGTAATGATGCGCTACGGTTACAACATGCGTTACGCCACGGGTGTTTTAGCAGCATCAGGAACAATTACCCAATTAGTGCCTCCATCATTAGTACTCATTGTTTTAGCTGATCAACTCAAAACCCAAAGTGGTAGTGCAGACGTAGGTAGCATGTACTTGGGTGCATGGGGGCCTTCTCTTCTACAAATTGGTTTGTTTGCTCTCTATACATTCTTCCTGTCACGCTTTAGACCAGATTACTTGCCGGCCGTTCCGGAGAGTGAAATCACTCTCAAAGGCTGGGCTCTCTGGAAAAAATGTTTGCTGGGGATCGTTCCATCGGCAGCACTCATTTTCTTAGTGCTTGGCACCATCATGACGGGAATTGCTACCCCTACTGAATCTGGTGCTATGGGTGCAATGGGTGCATTGCTTTTAGCATGGCTGCGTCGCGCAAAAATTCCCAATCTGAAGAGAGTAGTTCAAGAGGCTTACCAAAACACTACTCGCATTACTGCGATGGTTGTCTTCATTCTGATTGGCTCAACTTGTTTCTCGGTAGTATTTCAGGGGGTAGATGGGGGTCACTGGGTAGAAGAATTATTCTCCAATCTTCCTGGCGGTTGGGTTGGATTTCTGATTGTCGTTAATCTATTTGTATTTTTCCTGGCATTCTTTTTAGACTTCTTCGAGATTGCTTTCATCATCGTGCCTCTACTGGCTCCCGTGGCTGTAAAACTGCTCGCACCTGTCCTGCTCGCTTCAATGAATGGCAACCCACAGGCTGCTGCCAGTGCTGCTCTTGTTTGGTTTGGCGTCATGCTCTGCGTCAATATGCAAACCTCATTCATGCATCCCCCTTTTGGGTTCGCACTCTTCTATTTACGTGGTGTAGCACCGAAAGAAGTCAAGAGTAGTGATATTTACTGGGGAGCTTTGCCCTGGGTAGGGCTGCAACTCATTATGGTAGGGATCGTCATTGCCTTCCCAGCTTTAGTAACAACCTTCTTAGATAAACCAGCGGCAGTAGTTCAGAGTCAAGATTTCAACTTTATTGCTGGTGAAGAAACAAATTCAAACCTATCGCCAAACAAAGTAGATGAAGATGCGCCGGTAGTCTTTCAGCTGGATAAACCGATCAAATAAAAATAAAAAAGCCGCCCTAAGGTGGCTCTTTATTAAACAGTGTGCTTACAGAGTGATATCGCGCTCTTGTCTCACGCAATCTACATAGTACTGGCTACGACCGTCGATTTCTGCCTTCACAAGGCCGTGGATATCCGTCTCAAAGCCAGGGAAGCGCTCATTAAAGTCACGTGCAAAGTAGAGATAGTCAATGATGCGCTTATTAAATCGCTCACCTGGAATCAGCAGCGGAATACCAGGAGGATATGGCGTTACCAGCATGGCTGTTATACGATTTTCCAACTGATCTAAAGGAACACGATCAACCTCTTTATGAGCCATCTTTGCCCATGCTTCTGAAGGCATGATGGCAGGTACCATATCAGAGGTATACATCTCTGTAGTCATACGAGCCACGTCACGACTCTTATAAAACTCGTGAATCTGCTGGCAAATATCCTTCAAACCGATACGCTCATAACGTGGGTGCTTAGCCACAAATTCTGGAAGCACCTTCCACAGTGGCGCATTCTTATCAAAGTGATCCTTAAACTGCTGCAGCTCTGTCACTAAAGTATTCCAGCGGCCTTTGGTAATACCAATAGTAAACATAATGAAAAAAGAGTAGAGGCCACACTTCTCTACGATCACACCATGCTCAGCCAAGTACTTAGTGACAATGCTCGCAGGAATTCCCATGGAGCCGAAGTTACCCTCAACATCCAATCCAGGCGTTACTACGGTCGCCTTAATGGGATCAAGCATGTTGAAATCTTTAGTAACGTTACCAAAGTCATGCCAGCTTGCATTTGGTTCGAGAATCCAATCAGACCGCTCACCAACTCCCTCTTCAGCCAAGTGATCTGGGCCCCAAACCTTAAACCACCAATCTGCACCAAACTTATCATCTACTTCACGCATTGCACGGCGGAAATCCATTGCTTCAGCAATTGACTCTTCAACTAAAGTGGTGCCACCTGGAGCCTCCATCATGGCAGCAGACACATCGCATGAAGCGATAATGGCGTACTGCGGGCTAGTAGAGGTATGCATCAAATAAGCTTCATTAAAGCAATCGCGATCAAGCTTTTGCTCCTCAGCATCTTGCACCAATACCTGCGAGGCTTGAGATAAGCCCGCCAGTAGTTTGTGAGTAGATTGGGTAGCAAACATCAAACTCTTTTTAGTGCGCTTGCGATCAGAGCCAATGGCATGCATATCCTTATAAAAGGGGTGAAAAGCAGCATGCGGCAACCAAGCTTCGTCAAAATGCAAGGCGTCTACCTTGCCATCGAGCATCTCTTTAATCATCTCAACGTTGTACACAATGCCATCATAAGTACTCTGAGTGAGCGTCATTACTCGGGGTACTACATTCTTATCCTTAATGAAGGGGTTAGCATCGATTTTCTTTTTGATATTGCTCCATTCAAACTCTTCTTTTGGAATAGGCCCAATGATGCCAAGATGATTGCGGGTGGGCATCAGAAAGATAGGGATCGCGCCCATCATGGTGATGGAGTGAATAACTGACTTATGGCAATTACGATCTACCACCACTACATCGCCAGGCGCAACGGTGGAATGCCAAACAATCTTATTAGAGGTTGATGTGCCATTGGTTACAAAGAACAAGTGGTCAGCATTAAAAATGCGAGCGGCGTTATGCTCACTCTGCAATACCGGTCCAGTGTGATCTAGCAACTGTCCCAACTCCTCCACCGCATTACAAACGTCGGCACGAAGCATATTCTCACCAAAGAATTGATGGAACATACGACCTACTGGACTCTTCAAAAAGGCTACGCCTCCAGAGTGCCCAGGACAGTGCCAGGAGTATGAGCCTTCAGAGGCATAGTTGGTTAAGGCACGGAAAAATGGTGGCGCCAATGAATCAAGATACACCTTAGCTTCACGAATAATGTGACGCGCTACAAACTCTGGTGTGTCTTCATTCATATGAATGAAGCCATGCAACTCACGCAAAATGTCATTAGGCATATGACGTGAAGTACGCGTCTCGCCATACAAGAAGATCGGAATATCTTCATTACGTTTACGCACTTCAGTGATAAATGCACGCAAGTTGTTTAAGGCAGGTAAATCGTGATCCTCAGAATCGGAGACAAACTCTTCGTCATCAATCGATACGATAAAGGTAGAGGCGCGAGAAGCCTGCTGAGCAAAGGATGTGAGATCGCCATAGCTCGTAAGGCCAATGACCTCCATACCCTCTGTTTCGATCGCTTCTGCTAAATCGCGAATACCAGATCCTGAAATATTTTCAGAGCGAAAGTCCTCATCGATAATGATGATTGGGAAACGAAATTTCATGGATGCCCTTTGAATTCGCTATGCAGGCGATTAAATAAAAGAAAAAGAGTTAAAGATTGCAATTAAGTTTTAGGCAAGGTGACGCCAACTTGACCTTGATACTTACCGCCACGATCTTTGTACGATGTGCCGCAGAGCTCATCGCTTTCAAAGAATAAAACTTGGGCACATCCCTCACCAGCATAAATCTTGGCTGGCAATGGAGTGGTATTAGAAAACTCTAATGTCACGTATCCTTCCCACTCGGGCTCGAATGGTGTGACATTCACAATGATTCCACAACGGGCATAAGTACTCTTACCAACGCATACCGTCAAAACACTTCGCGGAATCTTGAAATATTCCACAGTCCTCGCCAGCGCAAAAGAGTTGGGAGGAATGATGCATACCGGACCCTTGAAATCAACAAATGATTGCTCATCAAAATTCTTTGGGTCAACAATGGTGCTATTGATGTTGGTAAATATCTTGAACTCGTCAGCACAACGAATGTCATAGCCATAGCTTGAGGTGCCATAGCTCACAATTTTTTGCCCGGCAGCGTCTTGGCGGACCTGCTCAGGTTCGAATGGGCTGATCATGCCTTGCGCGCCCATGCGGCGGATCCAGTGGTCAGATTTAATAGTCATGGGCGAATTGTAAAACCATCGCAGGTGCAATGCCCACGAATTTAGGATGTAGCGGGTGAGGAAGTAAAAACTACCCTCTCTGGGGCGTTATAAATCTCAAAATGCTTACCTGAACAGCGTGATAGCAAGGTAAGGTTGGTTTTGCGGGCTAACTCTAGGCCCATCAAGGTTACGCCTGAGCGCGTCAAGAGGAATGGAATCCCCATCTGGGCGCCCTTAATCACCATCTCTGAGGTAAGGCGGCCAGTTGTAAAAAAGATCAGGTCTTTTCCCTGCTTATCTGCCAACCACATCAGGCCAGAAATAGAGTCAACTGCATTATGTCGCCCAACATCCTCAATGAAATGTAATAAACGAACTGCGCCAGTACCCTCCCGCTCAAAGACAGCACAGGCATGAACTGAGCCTGCCTTCTTATAAATGGTGTCATGGGTCCGAATTTCGTCAATTAAAGCAACGATCGCCTCTTGAGAGAGCTCGGGTCCTTGGGGTAGCGAAATTTCCGAGATCTCCTCGATTAAACCCCCAAACATCGTCCCCTGACCACACCCAGTTGTCACTACCCGCTTGCTGGTTAAGGCATCTATATCAACCGTACTCCGATGGGTTTTAACTGCTGCAGAATCAGTCTCCCAATCTACTTGAATGCTCGCTATATCGTCTGGCGATTGCACCAAACGTTGGTTACGCAAATAGCCTAAGACCAAGGCCTCAGGAGCGCTACCTAAGGTCATTAAAGTGACCACCTCACGCTTATCCAAATAAATCGTGAGAGGCCGCTCCCCGGGTATATGAGTCGTTTTTAGGCGCCCTGCTTCGTCCATAATCTGCACCTCATGCACTAGAGGCACGGAAGCATTGGACATCTGAATGTTGTGGGTAGAAGCCATAAAACGTCTCTTAATATAGTTTCAAATCGGTGTTTACTTTAACCGCAGACTAAAATTACCGCTGAAATGAATTTCAAGCCCCATAATCTTGAATTCTCCCTTTATTGAATTGATTTCTTTTGAAGACCGCTTTTCATGAGTAGCCCAAATCGTCGCATTCTAGTTACCTCTGCTCTGCCCTATGCCAATGGCCAGATTCATATTGGCCATTTGGTGGAATATGTTCAAACAGATATATGGGTGCGCTTCCAAAGAATGCAGGGTCATGAGGTTCATTATGTTGGTGCTGATGATACTCATGGAACCCCCATCATGTTGCGCGCCGAAAAAGAGGGTCTCACTCCTAAAGAATTAATTGCCAATGTTTGGAAAGAGCATAAGCGCGACTTTGATCATTTCTTGATTTCTTTCGATAACTACTACACCACAGATAGCCCTGAAAATAAGGCGCTTTCACAAAGTATTTATATCAAACTGCGTGATGCTGGTCTGATCGAAATGCGTTCGATTGAGCAAGCCTATGATCCAGTTAAAGAAATGTTTCTGCCTGATCGCTTTATTAAGGGTGAGTGCCCTAAATGTGGCGCTAAAGATCAGTATGGTGATTCTTGCGAAAAATGTGGCGCAACTTACTCTCCAACCGATTTAAAAAATCCATTCTCCGTTGTCAGTGGCGCTACCCCGATCAAGAAAGTATCCGATCACTACTTCTTTAAGCTCTCTGATCCACGCTGTGAAAACTTCTTGCGTGATTGGACACAAGTGAGGACGCCACTTCAGCCTGAAGCGCGCAACAAGATGAAGGAGTGGGTTGGAGAACCGGGAGATAGTAAGTTAGGTGACTGGGATATTTCTCGTGATGCACCCTACTTTGGCTTTGAGATCCCTGATGCACCGGGCAAATATTTCTATGTATGGCTCGATGCGCCAATTGGTTATTACGCTAGCTTTCTCAACTATTGTCAAAGTAAAGGACTGGACTTTGAAGAGTGGGTTAAGCCTGATACAAAGACCGAGCAATATCATTTCATCGGTAAAGATATTTTATATTTTCATACTTTATTTTGGCCAGCTACATTACACTTTGCAGGCTATCGTACGCCAACAAATGTCTTTGCACACGGATTTCTGACAGTAGATGGCGAAAAGATGAGCAAGTCACGCGGCACCCTCATCTCCGCTAACAGCGTCATTGAAACTGGCTTTAATCCAGAATGGTTCCGCTATTACTTTGCTACCAAACTTAATGACAGCATGGAAGATTTGGACCTCAATCTTCAAGACTTTGTGGCAAGGGTGAATAGCGATCTTTTAGGTAAATACATCAACATCGCAAGCCGCAGTGCTGGCTTTTTAGTAAAACGTTTTGGTGGTGTTGTGTCGGACGAGGCAATGAAAAATTCATTACTCACCGAGATATCATCCGCAGGTGAAAAAATTGCTGAGTTATATGAAGCTCGCGAATATGCAAAAGCCTTGCGTACCATCATGGAACTCGCAGACAAGGTAAATGCTTTTGTAGATGAAAATAAACCCTGGGAAATTGCTAAAGACCCAGAGCGCGAAGCTGAACTCCAAAAAGTCTGTAGCGTGACCTTAGAAGCATTCCGCTTACTGACCCTCTATCTCAAACCAGTCCTACCAACTGTAGCGGCTGGGGTGGAAGACTTCCTCTCAATCCCCCCAATGGCCTGGAAAGACGTCAAAACGCCTCTTTCAAGCCACCACCCCATCAAACCCTACAAACACCTGATGACGCGCGTAGAAGCCCCTCAAATCGAGGCTTTATTGGCGGCAAATCTGTAGAAAAAGACATCTTAGAGCGGCTTTTTCTACAGATTGACTAAAAAGTCAGCAGGCTTGTTAGAAAAATCGTTAATAATGATGGGCTGGAGACAGATTTGTCTCTGATAATATTTTGTAAGTTATTGAATTAATTAAGATTTTAGGAAATTTGATGGCAAGATATCAATCCGAATTTACTCAGTTTTTAAACGAACTCAAATCTGAGAAACCCGATCTCGAGGCAGGTCAGCAGGCTGGTCGCGCCCTTCTTTGGGATAAAGAACCATTGACCCCAGAAGATCAACGTCGTGCTAAGGCAGCAAAAGTAAAGCAACGCGCATACGTTTATTCGAATGATTGAACCAAACGCGCAGCCGATATCGGACTTACTTGATAGCACTCCGTCTGTTACAGATGGAATGTCCTCGGCTTTTGCGAAGCTTTATGGTGAGCCATTATTTAAGCTCCCAACCGATCTTTATATTCCGCCCGATGCCTTAGAAGTTTTTCTAGAAGCATTTGAAGGGCCGCTTGATCTATTGCTTTACTTGATCCGCAAGCAAAACTTCAACGTCCTTGATATTCCGATGGCGCAGGTTACGCAACAGTACCTCAGTTATATCGATCAAATTCGTCATCACAACCTCGAGCTTGCTGCTGAGTATTTATTAATGGCAGCCATGCTGATTGAAATTAAATCTCGTATGTTGTTGCCAATGAAAAAGGCTGATAGCGATGAGGATGTAGAAGATCCACGTGCCGAGTTAGTTCGCCGTCTCTTAGAATACGAGCGCATGAAGCTTGCAGCGCAAGAGCTTGATCAAATTCCGCAGCAAGGTCGCGACTTCCAAATTGCGCATGGCTATGTAGATACTACGGTTGCTGTTACCTGGCCAGAGGTGAACCTAGATGATTTACAAATGGCGTGGGGTGATGTTTTACATCGTGCCAAACTCAATCAACACCACACTATTACACGCGAAGAATTATCGGTACGCGACTTTATGACTCGCATTTTGCGTCGCCTACAAAATACTCGCTTTGTTGAGTTCGGCGAGTTGTTTGAAGAGGCCATCAAATCCGGGAAAGGTATACCCGTCGTGATTGTCAATTTTATTGCCATGTTAGAACTATCCCGCGAAGCATTAGTAGAAATTACGCAAGCTGAGCCCTATGCACCAATCTACGTTCGCCTAGCATATACACCCGTTACATGAAAATTATTAGTGATATACAGGAGCTGCGTGACCACTTACGCGGACAAAATCGCGCCTCCTTTGTGCCAACCATGGGTAATCTCCATGAAGGCCACTTATCGTTAATGCGCTTGGCAAGGCAGCATGGTGATCCGGTGGTAGCCAGCATCTTTGTTAACAGACTTCAATTTGGACCAAATGAAGATTTTGATAGCTACCCTAGAACCATGCAGGCTGATATTGATAAGCTAGAAAAAGAAGGTGTCTACATCCTATTTGCGCCCACTGAGCGTGACTTATATCCTCAACCTCAGGAATATCGAGTAGATCCACCTCAACAATTGGGCGATATTCTAGAGGGAGAATTTCGTCCCGGCTTTTTCAAGGGAGTATGCACAGTTGTTCTCAAGCTATTGTCTTGTGTGCAGCCCAAAGTAGCAGTTTTTGGCAAAAAAGATTACCAACAGCTCATGATTATTCGTCAGATGGCGAAGCAATTTGCGCTTCCCGTAGACATTGTTCCCGGAGAGACGATTAGAGCGGAAGATGGCCTCGCCCTCTCTTCACGTAATGGCTACCTCTCATCTACTGAGCGAACAGAAGCACCAGAATTACAAAAATTACTTCAACAAGTTCGAGCTGAAGTATTGGGGCTCAATGAGCGCACTGTGGAAGCACTAGCTGCCATTGAGAAGAAGGCTGCAGCCAGACTCATCTCACGCGGCTGGCAACCAGATTACATCGCCATTCGTCAACAAGCCGACCTAGCACCATCAACGAATACAAAGCTTCATGCTGGAGAGCCGCTGGTTATTCTTACCGCAGCCAAGCTAGGCAAGACCAGGCTCATCGATAACTTAGAAATTTAAACGTCGTCGTTCACAGCTTACTAAAGCGAGAAGAACTGCCCTATTTCCAAACCGAGTTCTTTCGCCAATTCTGCACCACTCACTTTTCCTGCGGCACCTTTAGCCTTTAAGACTTCGATTTGGCCGCCGTTACAAGCCACAAAGAATGAGTCTAGAGTGATTTGCGTAACTTCACCCGGCTTGCCTTTTACCGAAGCAAAGGTAGGCGCTATATGTTTATGGGCATCATATATCTGCACCTTTTGCTCACCAAATTTTGTCCAAGCACCTGGAGCCGGATTGCAAGCGCGAATGAGGTTATAAGTTTGCGTAATGTGAGTTGCCCAATGAATTTGAGCGGCGTCGGCACCAAACCAACCTTCATAGTTTGCGAGTGATTCATCTTGAACAATCTCTTGATGCTTTTGAGCAACCACGAGATCTGCAGCCTCTAATAGAGCCTGAACACCTAATGGAAAGAGGTAATCAAAGTACACCTTACCTAAGGTGTCATCTGGACCAATGGCAACTTCCTTTTGCAGGATCACTTCGCCTTCATCTAGACCATCTGAGGGGCGGAAGATAGTCAAACCCGTCTTCTCCTCACCTAAGGCAATAGCCCAGTTAATAGCGCTAGGGCCACGATACTTGGGCAATAAGGAAGGATGATATTGAATCGTACCGTGACGCGGTAACTTAACCAGCTCTTGCGGAACAAATTGCAGCACATAGGCCATCACGCAGATATCAGCCTTGCTATCAATCATGGCCTGCGCTGCCTCTGCGCTTTTAAGCGAAGCAAACTGCAAGGGAACAAGGCCCCTTGCAATTGCAGCCTCTTTAAGCACTTCTGGCTTGGTTGATTTTGGATTATCAGGCGGGCAAAAAACAGCAACTACCTCATCACCTCGATCTAAAAAAGCTTCTAGGGCTGCTTTACCAAAATCCGCACTGCCAATGAGCGCAACCCGCATTAGATAACCTTATCGTGACGTAGTGAAATCAATTCATCAGTCGAATAACCTAATTCACTCAGAATCTCATCGGTATGCTCACCCAATAAAGGTGAACGAGTAACTTCCGTTGGGCTATCAGACATCTTAATAGGATTTCCAACTGTCAAGTATTTGCCACGAATCGGATGATCAACTTCAACGACGGTACCAGTTGCACGTAAAGCAGGCTCCTCAGCAATCTCTTTCATTGAAAGAAT